>NZ_JBJTMK010000052.1:0-4042 GCF_046070465.1 Candidatus Planktophila sp.
ATCTTTCGAGCAATCAATCCACTTGTTGCGGCAACGAGAAGTACTGCTCCTACGTCGAGTACGAGGGGCGCTGTCTCAACAACTGATGCCATGCATTAATCATATGGAGGTAAAAGAAGAATGGCCCCGGCATTTTGCCAGGGCCATTCTTGTGAATCCTTTGCTAATTAGTTAGCAGATGGTTCGCGTGTGAGGTTTGGATCTACCTGGATACCAGGGCCCATAGTTGTTGAAACAACTGCCTTCTGGATGTAGCGACCCTTTGAAGAGTTTGGCTTCACACGAAGAACTTCTTCAAGAGCTGCTGCATAGTTATCTGCAAGCTGCTCTGCTGAGAATGAGACCTTACCGATGATGAAGTGGAGGTTTGAGTTCTTATCAACGCGGAACTCAATCTTTCCACCCTTGATATCTGTAACCGCCTTAGTGACATCTGTTGTCACTGTTCCGGTCTTTGGGTTTGGCATCAAGCCACGTGTTCCGAGCACCTTACCAAGACGGCCCACCTTAGCCATCAAGTCAGGAGTTGCTACAACAGCGTCGAAGTCCAAGCGACCCTTTGAGACCTCATCGATGAGTTCATCTCCACCGACGATATCTGCACCAGCTGCACGCGCTTCATCAGCACGCTCTCCGTTCGCGAAAACCAAAACGCGAGCGGTCTTACCGGTTCCGTGTGGCAAGTTCACTGTTGAACGAATTGCCTGGTCTGCCTTCTTTGGATCAACGCCGAGAACGAGAGCAACTTCAACTGTCGCGTCGTACTTAGTTGTTGATGTTTCCTTGGCAAGTGTTACTGCCTGAAGTGGTGTGTAAAGGTGATCCTTAGTGACCTTTGCTGCCGCTTCTGTGTACTTCTTTGAGCGCTTCATTTCTTCCTTCTTTCTACACTCTATCGAGTGAGTTCGGGTTGTGGTTTGCGAACCAGCGCGGTTCTTCCACGAGGTACTGAATTATTTAATTATGCAGAGACAGTGATGCCCATTGAGCGTGCTGTACCTGCGATGATCTTTGCAGCTGCTTCAATGTCATTTGCATTGAGGTCTGCCATCTTTGTTGTTGCGATCTCCTTGACCTGAGCCATGGTGATGTTTGCAACCTTGGTCTTGTGAGGGATAGCTGAGCCCTTTTCGACTCCTGCTGCCTTCAAGATCAAACGTGATGCTGGTGGAGTCTTTGTAATGAAGTCGAATGTGCGATCTTCATAAACAGTGATCTCAACCGGAATGATCTGACCCTTTTGGCTTTCAGTCGCAGCGTTGTACGCCTTGACGAACTCCATGATGTTTACGCCGTGCTGACCGAGCGCTGGACCTACTGGTGGAGCAGGTGTAGCAGCGCCAGCTTGGATCTGGAGCTTGATAAAGCCAGATACCTTCTTCTTTGGTGCCATTTCTTATCTCTTTTCTTGGTTTTTTTCTGTGAAAACTTTTGACTTAAACGATCTTCTGAACCTGGTTGAAGCTGAGCTCGACAGGTGTCTCGCGACCGAAGATAGAGACCAGTACCTTGAGCTTTGACTGCTCTGGCATGATCTCGGAAATATTTGCAGGAAGTGTTGCGAATGGGCCATCCATAACGGTGACTGATTCGCCAATTTCGAAGTCAACATCCTTCACTTCGACCTTGTCGCCCTTCTTAGATGGACGTGGAGCAAGAATCTTTTCGACATCACCAAGTGAGAGTGGGCTTGGGTTATGTGCGTTACCGACGAAGCCTGTAACACCAGGTGTATTGCGAACTACAGACCATGACTCATCTGTGAGATCCATACGAACAAGAACATAACCTGGGTAGACATTGCGCTTCACAACTTTGCGAGCGCCGTTCTTGAATTCGACTACTTCTTCTTCCGGTACTTCAACTTGGAAGATGTAATCCTCCATATTGAGAGTGTGGATACGGTTGGCAAGGTTGCCCTTTACCTTCTTCTCGTAACCTGCGTAAGAGTGGATTACATACCAATCGCCAGCAGCTGTCGCCAAAGTGCGACGGAACTCTGCATTGGGATCGTTCTCGTCAGACTCGATATCGCCATCTTCATCAGATGCGAGCGCGAGCTCTGGTTCAGTTGACTCAACTGGAAGAGTGATCTCTTCAACTGGAGCAGCAACTTCTTCAGCATTTGCAACGAGAGCTGCCTCAAATGCGTCGTGCTTAATCTCTTCAGTCATGATCTCCCCTTAACCGAATACCCAGAAGACGACCTTGGTAAGAACCAAGTCGATAATGGATACAACGGCAATGATGAATGCAACGAATACAAGTACAACTGCTGTGTAAGTAGTAAGCATCTCGCGTGTAGGCCATACGACCTTCTTGAGCTCGTTGACTACCTGACGATAGAAAAGACCCACGCGTGCGAAGACGTTGAGCTTGCCCTCGGAATGATCCGCTGACTTCTCTACTGCATCACTCATGTTCGTACCTTTTCTTTTCTCTTCGTTTCGTTCATCAGTTACTACACACTTGCAGGGCAAGAGGGACTCGAACCCCCAACCGGCCGCTTTGGAGACGGCAACTCTAGCCAATTGAGCTATTGCCCTTCGCGAGAGATTTTTGGCGCGCCAAGGCGAGGAAAAAATTTCTCGTGAGCGTCGAAGTGTAGAGGCAGGGGGCAGTGTGAGTAAAACCGGCTTTTTGGCCGCTCGCGTACCCTCAAAAATAGGGCAGACTTACGCTCATGAGCAGAGTTTCAGCGCGTATCGCCGCAATCGCAGAGTCAGCCACTTTAGCCGTCGACGGAAAGGCTAAGGCCCTGAAGGCAGCTGGCCGTCCCGTCATCGGATTCGGAGCAGGCGAGCCAGATTTCCCAACACCTTCTTATATTGTCGATGCAGCAGCTGCCGCGACCAAGGTTGTTGCAAATCATCGATACACACCTACACCGGGTCTGCCTGAACTTCGTCAAGCAATCGTCGATAAGACAAAGCGCGACTCCAACTATGAAATCACAGTTGATCAGGTGCTTGTCACTAACGGTGGAAAGCAAGCTGTCTACCAGGCGTTCGCAACAATTCTTGATCCCAATGATGAAGTCATCTTGCCTTCGCCATTCTGGACAACATATCCAGAGGCAATCAAACTCGCTGGCGGAAAGGCCGTCGAAGTTTTTGCAGATGAAACACAGAACTACCTCGTAACTGTTGATCAGCTCGAGCAAGCACGCACAGGTAAGACAAAGGCATTGTTGTTCTGTTCTCCATCTAACCCAACAGGTTCTGTCTATTCACCAGAGCAGGTAAAGGCAATCGGCGAGTGGGCGCTGAAAAACCACATCTGGATTATCGCTGATGAAATTTACGAGCACCTTCTCTATGACGGTGCGACAGCGCCATCAATGCCAGTAGTTGTTCCAGATCTTGCCGATCAGACCATCATTCTCAATGGAGTTGCAAAGACATACGCGATGACTGGTTGGCGTGTGGGCTGGATGATCGGCCCTAAAGATGTCATCAAGGCGGCAACAAACTTGCAGTCACACCTGACATCAAATGTCGCTAACGTTTCCCAGCGCGCAGCAATTGCAGCTCTCACAGGCAGCCTCGATGCAGTGCACGAGATGGGTGTGGCATTCGATCGCCGACGTAAATTAATCGTCAGCCTGCTCAATGAGATCCCAGGCTTTGATTGCCCAACTCCACAAGGTGCTTTCTATGTATACCCATCAGTGAAGGGCGTGCTCGGTAAGTCAATCCGTGGCAAAGTTGCTAATACATCGGCAGAGCTGGCAACAATTATCTTGGATGAGGTTGAGGTTGCAGCAGTTCCTGGTGAGGCATTCGGACCTTCTGGTTACCTGCGATTCTCATATGCAACAAGCGATGAAGATATCGTCGAAGGTATCGGACGTATCAAGAAATTACTTACAGAGTAATCAGTTTTAAGGAAACAAAAAAGGCGGGAGCCCTCAATACTCCCGACTTTTTTGATCTCGCGATTAACTAAAGATCTTGTTCCAATCGGAGATCTTTAGCAGGTAGTACTGGCCGCCTTCGATGGCTGCCTGATCTAGGGCATCGACCGGTGTTGACTCAAGTCG
>NZ_JBJTMK010000053.1:0-4061 GCF_046070465.1 Candidatus Planktophila sp.
AGGCTTGTCACAAGCTCTTCGCGAATCGCATCAAGCGGTGGGTTTGTTACCTGAGCAAAGAGCTGTGTGAAGTAATCAAAGAGCAGTCGTGGCTTATTGGAAAGTGCTGCAATCGGAGTATCGGTTCCCATCGAACCAAGCGCCTCTCCCCCTGACTTTGCCATGGGAGCTACGATGATTTTGAGCTCTTCTTCTGTGTAACCAAATGCCTTCTGGCGACGCACAACAGATTTGTGTGGATAGATGATGTGCTCGCGAGCTGGAAGTTCAGAGAGCTTCACCATTCCATCTGCAAGCCACTGTCCATATGGAGCAGCATCTGCAAGCGAATCCTTAATCTCATCATCTTCAATGATGCGACCAGATTCGATATCTACTAAGAACATCTTTCCGGGCTGCAGACGTCCCTTGCGAACAATCTTCTCTGCAGGGAAATCGAGAACACCCACTTCTGAAGCAAGAACAACGAGGCCATCTTCAGTGACCCAGTAACGTGATGGGCGAAGTCCGTTGCGATCGAGTACTGCACCAACTTGGTGTCCATTGGTAAATGTCACGCATGCAGGCCCATCCCATGGCTCCATCATGGAGGCGTGGAATGCATAAAAATCACGGCGCTTCTGTGACATCGTCGCATGGTTCTCCCATGCTTCAGGAATCATCATCAAGATTGAGTGAGGAAGAGAGCGTCCACCAAGGTAGAGAAGCTCAAGAACTTCATCGAATGATGCAGAGTCAGAGCCAGACATCTCTACGATTGGGAAGATGCGATTGAGGTCCTCACCGAAGTACTCGCTCTTTAATAGTGATTCGCGCGCGCGCATCCAATTTCGGTTTCCCTTAACTGTATTGATTTCACCGTTGTGAGCGATGTAGCGATAAGGGTGAGCAAGTGGCCACGATGGAAAAGTATTGGTAGAAAAACGTGAGTGAACAAGCGCTAGTGGGGAAACAACACGCTCATCACTGAGATCCGGAAAGAACTCTTCCAGCTGACCGGTTGTGAGCATTCCCTTGTAGACGATTGTCTGGGATGAAAGTGATGGGAAGTAGAGATCCAATGAGTGCTCTGCACGCTTACGCAGACAGAAGACCTTACGATCGAGAGCGATTCCTGTTTCGCCATTTTTGCCCGCAATGAATACTTGTTGAAAATCTGGCATGACAGAGAGAGCAGTCTTGCCCAACGAAGATGAATTAATAGGAAGTGCACGCCAACCGAGAATTGTCATGCCTTCCTCGGTTGCTAACTTTTCAATCTCGCCTTTGAGATCTTTTCCTAATCCAGATTCATTTCGAGCAATAAAAGCAATACCTGTTGCGTAGCTTCCCCCTGCAGGCAGAGTGAAATCAACGACTGCGCGATAGAAGGCATCAGGAACACGAATCAAAATTCCTGCACCGTCACCTGAATCAGGTTCTGCACCAGAGGCGCCGCGGTGTTCGAGATTGCGAAGAGCGGTAAGTGCCTTCTCTACGATTTCATGGGTGGCAACTTTATTGAGCGTTGCCACCATCGCTACGCCGCATGCATCATGCTCGTTGGCAGGATCGTAGAGACCCTGGGGGGTCGGATAGTTGGATTGAAGCACCATACTCGTTGTCTCTTTTCACAGATTTCATACCTGTCGGGACAACGATGGCCCGTCTTAAGTTCGCAAAGGGTAGCAACCGAGAGGGCGCTATGACTACTTTATTACCGCTACACGCTCGCCTTTTATGCCACAGAGGCGTGGAAGAGCTGACCGATTCCAGCGGTAATCGCCATGCCAAGACAGCCTCCGATAAGGACTCGCAGCGTTGGGAGGAGGAGCTTGGAGCCTGCAGTCTTTGCCCCAATAGCACCGGCAACGATTAAGCCAACGATGGTGAAGCCAACGATGGAAGCAGAGATGGTGCCCATGGTCGGAGCAAAGGCTGCCAAGAATGGAATGAATCCGCCGACTGCAAATGAGAGAGCAGAGGCGATTGATGCTTGAACTGGTCGTGCCTTGCTATGAGGATGGTGCCCTAATTCATCACGGAGATGAGTATTGAGCGCATCTTTCTCGGTCAACCGAATTGCAACTTGGCGAGCAAGTGGTTCATCGAGTCCGCGATCTTGGTAAATCGCAACCAGTTCTTCGAGTTCGCCTTCTGGGTCAATTGCAAGATGTTCAATTTCAAGAAGTCTATCCGACTCTTCAATATCTGTCTGAGACGAGACAGAGATGTATTCACCGACCGCCATTGAGAGTGCGCCCGCCGCAATACCTGCGGCACCGGTTGAAATGATGATGGATCTCGCATTATCGAGTGAGGCACTTGCTGCTGCAACTCCCACCATCAAGGAGGCAGTCGAAACTAAGCCATCATTGACACCAAGAACTGCAGCGCGAAGCCAGCCCGCACGGTGACCCTTATGTTCGAGATTACGGAGATACACATCTTCTAGACCCATATTTCTACCTTACCGTGCAGAACGGGAAAAGATCGGTAAGAGCGCGAGGGATATTGCTCCCACCGCAAGACTGACGAGAACATTGATGCGAATTCCTGCAATCAGATGGGCTGAATCAATTCTTAAGAGCTCAAAGCCAAGTCTGCCCAGGCAGTAGAGGGCAACATAGAGAGCGAAGATTTGCCCGGCCTTCAATCGAGTACCTAGGCGAAGCAGGAGAAATCCGACAGCAACACACCAGATGGATTCGTAGAGAAAGGTGGGATGAAAGGTAAGAAATTCTTGATACCCATCTGGCCTTGCCCATCGCGGAATTTCTAAGGCCCACGGAAGCGTGGTGGGCTTTCCAAAGAGCTCAGCGTTAAACCAATTTCCCCAACGACCAATTGCTTGAGCGAAGATAATTCCTGGCGCTACTGCATCTGCAAAGTGACGAAATTTCGGAAGTTCGCGTGTGCGCCCCAACCAGAGATAAGCAAGATACGCGCCAATTCCACCAAGAGTAATAGCTCCCCAGATTCCCAACCCACCTTGCCAAATCTTGAGAATATTTTCAGGGTGGCCGTGCGATCCAAAGAATCTCTCTGGTGTAGTAATCACGTGATAGAGACGTCCGCCGAGAACGCCAGAGGGAACAGCAACAATTGCAACATCACTGACAACTCCACGCGTAGCGGGGAAAGCTGAGACAAATCGCTTGTTGCTTAACCAGATAGCTACCGCAACACCAGTGATGATGCAGAGTGCATAGGCATGCACGGTAAAGGGTCCAATTTCAACAACCGAAATACTCGGCGTTGGAATGGATGTGTGCATATTAACCGCGCTCTACAGCTGCTTTAAATTTATCTGCGCTGAAGTATTCGCTATTGCGATCAATCTCTTTGCCATTAACAAAGACTGTCGGAGTTGAGTTAACTCCTGCCTTAGACCCTGCAGCAGCAACCTTTGAAACCCAACCTTCGTACTTCATATCTTTGACACATTTTTCAAAGGTAGAACCCGAAATGCCTTGTGCCTTTGCAATTGCGATGATCTGATCGTTGTTCCATGTTCCGGAATTTTCAGTAGCTGGCTGATTCGCATATAGCCCCAAGTGCATGTCAATGAATTTACCTTCATCATTGGCGCAAGCAGCAGCATTTGCGGCGTGCACTGATTCATTGCCAATAAAGGAGAGAACGTGGAACTTTACTACTGCCTTCTTCTCGGTCACCAATGAGGTGATGTACTTGCCGTTGAGACTCTCAAATTGCTGACAGATTGGGCATTGGAAGTCTTCATAGATATCAACGACTGGAAGGCTCTTATCTTCGGCATTGAAGGTAATTGCGTAACCATCAGCTTCGCTGACAGTTGATGGAATCGCTTGGGAGACGCTCTTGTTCTTAGAGAGAACTGTTGGCACGACCATGATGGCAACGTCAGCAACGACCACCGCAATAACGAGGTAGCGAGTGAAGTTATCTTGTCCTGGCTTCGGTGCATTCTTCTGTGACATTTACTGCTCTCTTTCGATCTCGTGAACGGGGTAAATATATGGGTTACTGGCCACGGACGCCGAGAGCGAGCTCGCGCGCCAATTCTGTGACTTTCGTGAGTCCTTCTTCCAAAGTGGGTG
>NZ_JBJTMK010000054.1:0-6281 GCF_046070465.1 Candidatus Planktophila sp.
TATCTTGAGTCTTGGTTTCTCCTCATTTCTCTCCTCCAATTCTAGCGAAAAACAGGCGAAAATCCTCAGTAATGTAGAGACTCCTGCTGCGTCAATTATCTTCACCCAGCGAGAGACTCTGGTCTACGCCACTCGACTTGCCCAATGGGGCAATGGCCAGCTCACGCGTCGCTCTGTTCAAATCGCTCGCAACTTGCTGGCACAACGTCTAGCTGTCATTGATACCAGCGGACGCTCCATGGGTAGTCGCGCACAGATGAGCTACTGGACTGTCTTGAAACAATCGGATGAAATTATTGCCTCTGCCCCATCTGGTGTGCTTCCGGCAAATATGCACGACCGTTATAACGAGGCAATCGCACCGGTTATTAATGAAATTCTTGCTCAAGCACGTAGGTTGGTAGTCTCATATCAGCGATCTGTTGATCAGGAGATGATTGATGCCTCGAATAAGGTGGCAAAAAGAGAACGTCTTAATCTCAGTCTCATCTACCTCTTCCTTATCTCGGGTGGCCTCTTCCTCTTCCTCAATGTGAAAACGAATTTCAAGAACTATCGACTAGCGCGAGTGGCTCTTGATGCAGAGCAGAAGCGACTTGATGAGACCATTGCAGAGCTTAAACGAACCCAATCAACGGTCGTCGAGCTGCAAGATCTCAATTCAGCGAAGAATGCATTTATCTCAACTGTCAATCATGAGTTGCGCACTCCACTGACTTCAATCATTGGCTATCTCGATGTCATTAAAGATGAGAAATTGGCAGATTCGAATCCAGATTTAGGCATGTATCTTGATGTGCTCGATCGTAATGCTCAAATCTTGCTCCACCTCGTTGAGAGCATGTTATCGCTCAGCAAGATTGATGCTGCCGCTGGAAAATTATCAGATGCAAAGGTATCCATGAATGAGGTGATTGATAATGCAATTTTCATCATGAAGCCTGCTACCGAAAAATCTGATATCAAGGTCACCTTCACTTCCGACGATGAATATTTCGTAGAAGGTGATGCCGGTCAACTCAACCAGGTCTATATCAACTTACTGGGCAACGCCGTGAAATTCAGTCCAGCTCATTCGACGATCAATATCATGATGGACCATAGCAAGGACCTCAATGGCCGAGAATATGCTCGAGTACAGGTCAAAGATCATGGAATCGGTATCCCACAAGAGGATCTCGATAAGCTCTTTACCCGTTTCTTCCGCGCCAAGAATGCCGATGCTGGCCAATTTCCAGGTACCGGCCTTGGCCTCTCTATTGTTCAACAAGTTGTCTCCCGCCATGGCGGTGTCGTACACGTAGCTTCTGAAGTAGGAGAAGGGACTACCTTCACGGTGGAGATTCCTCTCTATCTCAGCCCAGAAGAGAAGATGATCATGAATCGCCGCAATGACGTCCTTAGTAGGGCGATTACAAAGCTGGAGAGCGCAACGCCAGAGAACATTAAGGCTCTCACCCATGAAATCGGTGGCTCGATTGGATTCTATAACTTTGAAAAATTAGGTGGCGAGATTCTAGATTTTTCTAGGTTACATCATGAGCAAGAGATACCGCTTCACGAATTTACCGCTGAAAAATCTCGATTACTTGCGCTAATGAATAAAGAACTGGAGCGAATAACTGGTGGTGAAAATGGCTAAAGATCAGATTCTCGTTGTAGATGATAATGAAGATATTCGCTTCTTTGTACGTGCGGCTCTCACCCCTGAAGGTTTTGATGTGGTGGATGCATCTAATGGCAAAGAGGCGCTAGAGAGATTTCGTAAGGAAGAGCCTTCGCTCATAATCTTAGATTTGTCGATTGGTCAGCCAGATGGATTTGAAGTCTGTCGCGAAGTACGTAAGGTCTCAACTGTTCCTATCATCATGCTTACTAGTCACGATGAAGAGATGGACGAGGCGATGTGTTTAGCTGCAGGTGCTGATGATTACATCACCAAGCCGGTCTCGGCTCGAATTCTTGCACTTCGTACCAGCACTCAACTGCGCCATCGTGCCGCTAGTACAAAGGTGCAGGGAGCAATCATTGAAGCTGGCCATCTTTCGCTCAACACTGATACCCGCGAACTTACAGTCGATAATAAGAAGGTAGATCTCACCAGAACCGAGTATGACTTCTTGCACCTATTGATTAGCAACCCGAAACGAGTATTTACTCGCGAGCAGATAGCAGAGGCGATTGGAAGTTCAGTTGAATACTCAAGCGATCACCTCCTCGATACCCATGCCTCTCGAATTCGCATGAAAATCAAGGAAGTCAGTGAAATAAAGGTACTTCATGCGGTTCGTGGAGTTGGCTACCGCCTACTCAGCAATTAAGACTTAATGTCTCTTCTTCTAAATTGATAGATGGCCAGAGCGCTCAAAAGTGCGAAGGTGCCCCCCAATTTAATAAAGCTGGGCGCCGAGATTCCATTGGATAACGGATTTCCGTGGATTGCCCATTCCATAGGATTATATGGTGTGAGGTAATCAAAGGTATCCACAATTGGTGCCAGAGAATAAAAGACCAGCGCCGCAATCGCACAGGTAATTGCCAATCCGGTAGCAACGCTCCGCTTGCCAGCAAATGATCCAGCAAATAACGCTATCGCTCCAAAAACCAAAGCCATCAAACCACTAGCGGAAGTTGCAGTAATCAGGACTACTGTCGAAATCTCTAGGTTAACAATTGATGCACCTATCGCGATTGATGCAACTGCCAAGATCGTGAGTCCTAGAACTTCGATAACCATAGCCACTAGCTTGCTTATGAGAATGCGGGTTCGAGAGATTGGAAGTGCAAAGAGAATGTCAGCGGTACCTGATTCAACTTCACCAGCTATCGCACTTGATCCACGTCCTGCTGCAAGTGAGATAAGGATGAGAGGAATCATCATGCTGAAGAGTTCGGTCCCTAAGAATCCTGCTCCGGATGCATAATCTTCAATCCGGAAGATGGTCTTCAGCGCTTCGGGAAAGGCATCAATGTACTGCGTCATGGCATCAGATGAGCTAGCCACAGTTGGGTAGATATAGAGCTGTACTGAAATAATGGAAAGTAGACCGAGCGCCCATGCCAAGGTAGAGCGCCAGCGATCCCGTAGAGTCTTTCGAATGATTGCAAAGTTCATAGCTGCACCTCGCTATCGATGAGCTTTAGGAAAATCTGTTCTAAAGATGGCTCATTGGTGCGCACAGTCAAGGCTCCGTCGGCAACTGCTTGCTTCAGAAGAGCGGCCTCAGATCCAGTGACAGAACAGGTTAAAGTTTTGGATTCGACATTGATATTGCTTGAAAAGTGAGCGTAATTCGCTGGGTTTGGAGCGGTGGCAAAGGTGAAGCTAATGGTGTGAGGGACCTTTGACTTGAGAACCTCGATAGATTGGTTGAGAACAATTTTTCCTTCAGAGATTACTGCGATGCGATCTGCCAGGTGTTCCACTTCGCTTAAGACATGGGATGAGAGTAGAACCGCTGCCCCACGCTCTTTAACCTCGTCGAGAATAGTTTCAAACTCTCGTTGGATCAATGGATCTAAACCTGAAGTTGGCTCGTCGAGGATGAGCACTTTGGGTTGATGCATGAATGCTTGAATCACTCCAACTTTCTGGCGATTTCCTTTAGAAAGGTCATGGATATGTTTATCGAGATCTAACTTAAGTCGCTCGGCTAATCGAGCGACTTCGGCATTGCAATTAGCCTTGCGAAGGCGAGCAATATATTTCAGATATTCACGACCAGTGAGATTTTTATAAAGAGCGAGCGCTCCAGGGAGATAACCAATCTCTGCCATTAAAGCAGAGTTATGGTTGAGAGAATCGCGACCAAGAATGTAGGAACTGCCCGAAGTTGCTTCGATCAGCCCCAACATCGTGCGCATGACTGTTGACTTACCAGCCCCATTGGGACCGAGAAATCCGAAGACTTCACCAGGAAAGACATCGAAGGAGATATCCTCTGCACCACGATCTTTTCCGTAGCGCTTAGTGAGGTTCCTCAACTCGATAGCGGGTTGTCGCCTCATAGTTCAAAGGTACGCCTGAACTTAGTGCAGTTCAATAAGTTATTAGCCACGCCATGATTGGTTGAGTGGTCGTCCCTCTGCATAACCAGATGCCGATTGGATGCCGACTAGAGCCTTATCTGCAAACTCTTCTAAAGAGCGAGCGCCAGCATAGGTACAGGATGAACGAAGTCCCGAGATTATTTCGTCAATCAAATCCTCTACGCCTGGGCGCACTGGGTCCAAGTACATCTTTGAGGAAGAGATTCCTTCTTCAAACAGCGCCTTGCGTGCGCGATCGAATGCATCTTCCTTTGAAGTTCGCGCTGCAACTGCGCGCTTAGATGCCATTCCGAAAGACTCTTTATATGGACGTCCGGCGCTATCGCGAAGAAGATCGCCAGGTGATTCATAGGTTCCAGCAAACCAGGAGCCAATCATTACCTGGGAGGCACCTGCTGCTAGAGCGAGCGCCACATCGCGCGGATGGCGAACTCCACCATCGGCCCAGACATGCTTGCCATGCTTCTTTGCTTCTGCCGCGCATTCGAGAACTGCGGAAAATTGTGGGCGACCAACACCTGTCTGCATGCGGGTGGTGCACATCGCTCCTGGACCAACGCCTACCTTGATGATATCTGCACCTGCTGCAATGAGATCACGAACGCCTTCTGCCGTAACAACATTGCCGGCAACAATGGGCACACCGAGATCAAGCTTCTTAATGATGTGTAGTGCTTCAAGCATCTTCTTCTGATGGCCATGGGCTGTATCTACAACGAGGACATCTGCACCGAAGGTTACGAGTTGTTGTGCTTTTTCAGCGATATCACCGTTGATTCCAACAGCTGCTGCAATCCGTAGGCGGCCTTTTGCATCGAGAGCTGGCTTATACAAAGTCGCACGAAGAGCGCCGGTACGAGTCACGATTCCTACGAGTTCACCTTTATCAGAGACAACTGGTGCAACCGCGCGGACTTTCTCATTGAGGAAATCAAATGCCTGGCGTGGATCTAGGGTGTCAGGCATTGTTGTCAGCTCTGCAGTCATGACCTGACCCAGCTGAGTAAAGCGATCAACGCTGTGGATGTCATCCTCTGTCACGATGCCGACTGGTTTATTGCCTTCAACGATAACAACTGCACCATGTGCGCGCTTATTAATGAGACTCGCTGCATCAGCCACTGTCTGCTGTGGAGTCAACGTAATAGGTGATTCAAAGAATGAATGGCTTGCCTTTACCGCAGCGATTGTCTCGGCAACGATTGGCAGTGGAATATCTTGAGGAATCACGACGATTCCACCGCGACGAGCAACGGTTTCAGCCATACGACGACCAGCGATGGCTGTCATATTGGCTACAACGAGAGGAATAGTTGTTCCGGTTCCATCGGTTGTGTCGAGATCAACCTCCATACGGCTTGAGATCTCTGATGATGACGGAGCCATAAAGACATCGTCGTAGGTAAGGTCATATTGAGGTTCAGTGATGAAGCGCATGGGGCGAGAATACTTGGCTTCTGAGATTTTTACTGAGTAGCTGAGCCATCAAGCCGTCTGACTTGGGAGAAGGCTAAAAGAGCGCCGATAAACATTGCAATAGCCATATTGAGAATCACATTTGCATGAAATACCGCCAATATTGCCGAGACGAACGCGCTCCCGACAAATTGCAATGAACCCAAGAGTGCGGCTGCAGATGCCGCTTTATGAGGAAATGGGTGCATTCCAAATGTCATCGCATTGCCGCCTAATCCTGGTGCACATCCAAAGGTAATAATCACAAAAATCAACATGAGCCACAGTGGAGCGTGAATTATTGAAAATAAAAGTAGCGCCAAGGTTGCAGATGTCTGCACCGCAGTAAATCCGCGCATCATCTTTACCAGGCCAAATCTGCCAACTAACCAAATATTGATTCTCGAAGATGCAAGTAATCCGATAGAGACCAATCCGAAGAGAAGACCAAAGGTTGTTCGAGAGACCCCGAACTCACCCATCAAGACAGCCGGGGCTGATGAGACATAGGCGAAGGTCACCATCGAACCGCTGATTCCGATGATTGACGCGATACGAAAATCTTTATTGCTTACTAGTTCACGATAGCTCTTCGCCGCATCAGAAAATCCGTGGTCGTTGCGATTTTCTGATGCCAGACTTTCTGGAATTGATCTCATCCCTAGAGCAACTGCAACACCAAAGAGCACCAATAACCAAAAAATCGAGTGCCATGAAAAGAATTTGAGGAGGGTAGATCCAATAGTTGGTGCGAAAGCTGGAGCTAGTACGAAGAG
>NZ_JBJTMK010000055.1:0-3068 GCF_046070465.1 Candidatus Planktophila sp.
GCACTGCTGCTTCTTCTTGCATTTTCAGGAATTGCAGTCGATGCAGCATCACGTGATGCATATGAATGGGCCGCCTTCAGGAAATACCTCTTTGATGGTCGCGTTATCAAAGCCTCTCTTGTCACACTTGAACTCACCTTGCTCTCCATGTTCTTTGCAATCATCCTCGGTATCGCCCTAGGAGTCATGCGTCGTACTGATAATCCAATCTTTAAAAACTTTGCCTGGCTATTTATCTGGATCTTTAGAGGCACCCCCGTCTATGTTCAACTCGTCTTTTGGGGTCTTTTCTCAACCATTTACAAGGAAATCTTTATCGGAATTCCCTGGATTCACTTCGGAGACTTATACATCGGTTTCCACCTCACTCTCTCTCAAACCGCATCCCTATTCTGGATTGCAGTTCTTGGTCTGACCCTCAATGAGGCCGCCTACATGGCTGAAATTGTTCGCGGCGGGTTATTGGCAGTTGATTCTGGTCAAGAAGAAGCGGCAAAGTCGCTGGGCATGAGCAACTGGAAGACGATGCGATTTATCGTTATTCCGCAGGCAATGCGCGTAATTATTCCACCTACCGGCAATGAAGTAATTTCAATGCTGAAGACAACTTCTCTTGTGACGGCGGTTCCACTCGTTACCGATCTTTACGCTCGAACTCGCGACATATCTAATGAGACGTATAACCCAATTCCACTTTTACTTGTGGCTTGTACGTGGTATCTCTTCTACACAACAATTTTGATGGCGGCGCAATACTTTTTGGAGAAGCGTTTCGGACGTGGATTCAATCGAAATGCGGTGATCTCTGCATGAAAAAGCTAATGGTGGATGCGCAAAATATTCATAAGTCCTATGGAAACAATCACGTCCTTAAAGGAATCTCCCTTCAGGTAAATGAAGGTGAAGTTGCCTGCATCATCGGCCCTTCAGGTTCTGGAAAATCAACTTTCCTTCGCTGCATAAACCATCTAGAGAAGTTAGATGGTGGCCGACTCTTTGTAGATGGCGCCATCATCGGATATCGAGAGAGCCACGGAAAACTTTATGAACTTAAAGAGTCTGAGGCTGACCTTCAACGACGTGATATCGGAATGGTTTTCCAGCGATTCAATTTATTCCCACACTTGACCGCACTCGAGAATGTCACATGTGGACCAATGAGAGTTCAAGGTGTAGATAAAGCAACGGCTGAAAGTGAAGCACTCGCGCTTCTAGCTAAAGTCGGATTACGAGAGAAGGCACATCACTATCCCTCACAGCTATCTGGTGGTCAGCAACAACGCGTAGCTATTGCACGCGCTCTTGCGATGAAGCCAAAGTTAATGCTCTTTGATGAACCAACATCGGCGCTTGATCCCGAGCTTGTTGGAGAAGTTCTTGAGGTAATGAAGAAACTTGCTGCTTCAGGCATGACTATGGTTGTCGTCACTCATGAAATTGGCTTTGCGCGCGAGGTCGGTGATTCGCTCTTCTTTATAGATGAAGGATCTGTGGTTGAATCAGGTAAACCGCAGGAAGTCCTCATCAATCCACAGCATGAGCGCACTAGGTCATTCCTATCTAAAGTTCTTTAATACCGCTGATATAAGACGCTGGGAAATCCCGAGTAACTATTGCGTTGATTCGCGCTTTAGGTAGATGATGATTGCAATCTCTCTACTTGGAGGCGAAATGAAGATTGCATCAATCATCTCAGGTAAACATCCGGAAACTATCTCCGCATCTGCAACTCTGCATGACTTGGTCAGCGCTCTAAGAAACCATCACATCGGCGCTCTCGTCGTATCTCCTGACGGGAAACATATTCAGGGAATCGTCTCTGAGCGAGATGTTGTGAGAGCTATGCCAAACATGCTAGATCAATTAATGAATATGCATGTGAGTGACATTATGACGAGCGATGTTCATACTTGCACGCCAGATGCTTCGGTCGCTGAAATTATGACGATGATGACCGAGCTTCGAGTCCGTCACGTTCCAGTTGTTAATTCAGATGGAACGTTGCTATCAATAGTCTCCATCGGTGACGTCGTTAAGCGCCACGTTGATGAGCTCGATACTGAGCGAATTGCCCTATTGCAATATGTCTCGGCCGCTCACTAAATCTCAATAAAAGCTATTGAGCTGCAGGATCCAAGCATTCTGAAATGCAATTGGGATCAATAACTTCTCCTGGCTTCACTTCAATTTTGAGCTGGATTGAATTAGGGCCAGGGACAATCTGCATCGTCTCTACCTTCTGATATTCATCGGTAGAACATGCGCAACTGCCATCCGCACAGCCAGCAATCGTTTCAATGATTGCATCCTTGTCCTTCACGTCATCAAGATTGACGGTCAGCTTGGCGCTTACTTGTTCTGAACTAATTTTCATAATTCGCTCCTTTGGAATCTTCTTAAAGCGTACCCTCGAAAGAAATTATCCGACTACTAAAGCTCCAGTGATAGCGAACTTTCCTGAAATGGAGAGTGCTAGCTCTGTACTCGTGGGCGCAGCACGATTGAACGGAAGAGAAGTGAATTAGCCATAAACATTGCAGCTAAAAGCGCCCATCCGGGCTTGCCGAGAGACACAAGCGCGTAGGTAACTACGACTGGACCGGCGATTTCACTCAGGCCATTTCCTAAAGTCCAGATGCCGTAATAAGCACCTTGTCGAGATTCATCAGCTAGATCAAATGAAATCTGCCAATGGATCATGGAGATTATTAATTCTGCTGTGACGTGCAGAACCATTCCGACGAGGAAGATAACGGATGCCAATTTCGCTGATGGCCCTTCAGCCAATGCGTACAGGAGACATGCGCCCGCAAGTAGTACACCGGTAAAGAAGTACTGGTTAGCAGATTCTTTGAGAGGTTTTGTGCGCTTGCTGACTCGCATTTGAAAGAGAACTACCGCAGCAGTATTGAAGATAAGCATGGCCGAGACCCACCAACGGGGCGCATCTGTGTAGCGCACAATCCAAATTGGAATTCCAACATTTTGAACTACGAATTGGATTGTGCGCTACACAGATGCGCCCCGTTGGTGGGTCTCAGCTATGCTGATCTTCAATACTGCAGCGG
>NZ_JBJTMK010000056.1:0-2844 GCF_046070465.1 Candidatus Planktophila sp.
CCCATACGGTCTGAAACAAGTGATCCTGTTCCACGTGTACGAAGTTCACCAAACCATGGCTCGTAGGAATCGAATACGTGGTGGAGCAAACCTGTTCCGCGTGTTTCTGTAAGGAACTCTGTACGGAAACCGATAAGACCACGTGATGGAACCTTGTACTCAAGACGAATCCAACCGGTGCCATGGTTCACCATTTGCTCCATGCGGCCCTTACGAAGTGCCATCAACTGAGTGAGAACACCGAGGTAATCCTCAGGCGCATCAATTGTGAGGCGCTCCATTGGCTCGTGAAGCTTGCCGTCGATTGTCTTTGTAACAACCTGTGGCTTACCGACTGTGAGCTCGAAGCCTTCGCGCTTCATGATTTCAACAAGAACAGCGAGCTGAAGCTCTCCGCGGCCTTGAACTTCCCAAGCATCGGGGCGTTCGGTGTTGAGAATACGAAGTGAAACGTTACCGATGAGCTCTTTATCGAGACGATCTTTCACCTGGCGAGCAGTCAGCAACTTTCCTGACTTACCTGCGAGCGGAGATGTATTGATACCAATTGTCATCGAGATTGATGGTTCATCAACCTTGATCAATGGAAGTGCATGTGGGTTTTCGAGATCTGCAAGAGTCTCTCCCAATGTAATTGTTTCGATACCAGCGATAGCGACGATGTCACCAGGACCCGCTTCAAGTGCAGGTACGCGCTCGAGAGCCTCTGTCATGAGAAGTTCAGAAATCTTCACACGCTCTTGTGTGCCATCAGTCTTGATCCACATGACTGACTGACCCTTCTTCAGAGTTCCTTCGTGAACGCGCATCAGCGCAAGACGACCAAGGAATGGTGATGAGTCGAGGTTTGTGACGTGTGCCTGCAGTGGAGCACCCTCGTGATAAACAGGTGCTGGAACAGTGTCTTGAATAACCTGGAAGAGCGCATCGAGATTCTCTTCCTCTGGCAAGCCGCCATCTGCAGGACGTGTCAGCGATGCGCGACCATTCTTTGCAGATGCATACACGACTGGGAAATCAATCTGATCCTCTGTTGCATCGAGATCAAGAAAGAGCTCGTATGCCTCATCGACAACTTCTGCGATACGCGCATCAGGGCGATCAACTTTGTTGATAAGCAAGATAACTGGGAGGTTCTTCTGGAGTGCCTTACGCAAGACGAAACGTGTCTGTGGCAATGGACCTTCAGATGCATCGACGAGCAAGATAACGCCATCAACCATTTCAAGGCCGCGCTCTACCTCGCCGCCGAAGTCTGCGTGGCCTGGTGTATCAATAATGTTGATGACGGAATCACCACGGCGAACCGCTGTGTTTTTAGCGAGAATCGTGATTCCCTTTTCGCGCTCAAGATCCATTGAGTCCATCATGCGATCTTGGCCCTCGTCCTGCTTCTTATGAGCAGCAAAAGCGCCTGACTGCCACAACATCGCATCAACTAGTGTTGTCTTTCCATGGTCAACGTGAGCGATGATCGCAACGTTACGGATGCTGTCGCGGGTCTTTACCGGCAGGTCTTTGAGGTGTGCTTGGGTCTTTGGCATGTGATTACAAACTTTCGAAAATAAGGGCACTTACTCGTGAAGTGCAGGCATGAAGTCTACCGTAGGCAGCTATTTCCAGATAATTCCCTCGTGTTTGTCGAGTATTTACCTCGTAGAAATCTCTGTCAATAGAATGAGTTCATGCGCCTTGGAGTCCTCGATGTCGGATCGAACACTGTGCATCTACAAATCATGGATGCCCATCATGGCTCAGCGCCCCTGGCGTATCAAAGCTTTAAAGAAGAGATTCGATTAGCTGAATATTTAACTGATTCTGGAGACATTTCAGATGAGGGCATCGACACTTTACAGAAGACACTCAATCGATTGAAAAATGAGGCTAAGTCGATTCAATTAGATGACATGCTCGCATTTGCTACCTCGGCGATTCGTGAGGCAAAAAACTCCGACCTCGTCCTCCAGTCAGTGCGAAGCGCAACCGGGATTGATCTCGAAGTTCTCAGCGGCGTTGATGAGGCTAAATTTACCTTTCTCGCTGCTCGTCGCTGGGTTGGCTGGTCTGCTGGAGATGTCGTGCTGTTGGATATTGGTGGTGGTTCGTTAGAGATTGCATCCGGCGAACAAGAGAACCCAACCTACTCACAATCAGTGATGTTAGGCGCCGGTCGCTTAACTCGACAATTTCTTTCGGGCGATCCGTTTACAGAGAAATCTCTCAACAAGTTACGTGCTCACATTGCAGAAACTTTAAATGAGATTAAGGGTGAGATCGGAGATAACAGCGGTCGAACTGCAATTGGTACCAGTAAGACATTCCGCACCTTACGTCGCATCCAGCAGAATTATCTCCCCGAACTCGGCGGCGCTCTTACCGCCGAAGGGTTGCGAACCATTGTTCCGCGATTAGCAAAAATGACTCGTGCTCAGCGGTCGGACTTACCAGGAGTCTCTGCCAGTAGAGCGCAACAGATTGTTGCCGGTGCAATGGTTGCCGAAGGCGCGATGAATGCTCTGGGAATTACCAAGATTCAACAGTGCCCATGGGCGCTGCGTGAAGGGATTGTCCTGCAACGTTTAGATTGGCTAAAGTCCTAATAGTTTTTATTCTGACTTGGCTGCCTTCTCAATTTTTGGGTGGCGCAAGAATTCGACTGCAAGTACTTGATCTCCACGGTGATGAACAACCCAGGCATCAGCTGGATCTAAATCTTCCGCCGAGTATTCGACTCGTGCAATCTTGGTCAAGATATGCGGAATGATCGGATTATGGCTGGCAATTAACTGGTTGCCCGGATAGCGCATCAGATGCTTAACGTAATTCAGCGCAGTTTTCTCGCTC
>NZ_JBJTMK010000057.1:0-17425 GCF_046070465.1 Candidatus Planktophila sp.
CGATAGAGCTCTTCGTTCTGTGCATCTGTCAGGAATGGAGCTGGAGCCTCTTCTACCAACTTCTGGTGGCGACGCTGCAATGAGCAATCGCGGGTAGAGACAACGACTGCGTTTCCAAACTTATCTGCGAGAACCTGTGTCTCAACGTGGCGAGGTTTATCGAGATAGCGCTCTACGAAACATTCTCCGCGACCAAAGCCAGCAATGGCCTCACGAACTGCAGAGGCATAGAGCTCTGGGATCTCTTCCAAAGTGCGAGCGACCTTAAGTCCGCGTCCACCGCCACCGAATGCAGCTTTGATTGCAACAGGAAGGCCGTGCTCTTTTGCGAAGGCAACAACTTCTTCTGCTGTTTTGACAGGATCTTTAGTACCCGCAACGAGTGGGGCACCAGCCGCTGATGCGATACGACGGGCTGAAACCTTGTCACCCAGTGCGCTAATCGCAGCAGGTGATGGGCCGATCCAAGTCAATCCTGCATCAATAACAGCTTGCGCAAAGTCAGCGTTCTCGGAGAGAAATCCATAACCCGGGTGAACTGCATCTGCTCCTGCTGTTATAGCGAGAGCAATAATCTTTGGGATATTGAGGTAAGTATCTTTTGCGACAGTGCCTTCGAGTGAATATGCAAAATCTGCGCTCTTGGTATGAAGCGCATCGCGATCTTCTTCAGAGTAGATGGCGACGGATTCGAGCCCATGGTCTTTACATGCACGGATAACGCGCAATGCAATTTCACCTCGGTTAGCTATCAGAACGCGCTTCATTGCATCTCCTTTACCTGAGGCCAAGAATAACCAAGTTGCTTCATCGCCTTGAGCAGGAAAGGCATTGAAATCCCTACGACGTTTGTGTAATCGCCCTCGATAACTGGAATAAATGGCGAGCCAAAGCCATCGAGAGTGAATCCACCTGCGACGTGAAGGGGTTCGCCTGAAGCCACATAGTCAGCGATTTCCTCATCGGACATATCAGTAAAAGTAACTTTCGTGGTCACGCGGTCTGCAATCTCGATCCCTTGTGCGGTATCGATGATGCAGTGACCTGTATGAAGAAGGCCAGTGCGACCACTAATCTTTTTTGCGCGCTCAATCGCGACTTCGGGTGTTCCAGGCTTTCCGAATGAGAGGCCATCTACATCAAATGTTGAATCGCACCCAATAATTATTGCGGGGTAATCAATTTGCTCGCGCACTGTATGGGCCTTAGCAACAGCTAGCGCAATCACCATATCTTCTGGCGTCATCGCATTGAAGAAATCTGTCTCTTCATCAACGTGGCTGACGATGATGGTGGGCTTAAGCCCTGCACCTTCAAGAAGTCGCTTGCGAGATGAAGATTGGGAAGCGAGAACGATGCGCGGCATTACTCAAACCTTCTTGCGCCAAAAGTTACCTGATGGGGAAGTGGCTGACGTAGCTGAGGAAGACCGAAGACGCTGCGCTTGATTACAGGCTTAAGTTCGACAGGTTTACGGTTATTCAAGACAGCGTGGAGAGCAATGAGCTCTTCATCGCTGGGATGACCTGATGCAACAGTGAATTTCATTTATAGAGGAATGTTTCCATGCTTACGCGCAGGCAAGATGTCGCGCTTTGTCTTCAGAGTGCGGAATGCCTTCGTGATGTATTGACGTGATTCTTCAGGTTCAATCACGCTATCAATCGTTCCGCGCTCTGCTGCAAGGTATGGGTTAGAGAACTTCTCGGTGTAATCATCAACAAGTTCCTTGCGGGTTGCATCAACATCTGTAGCCTCTGAAATTTCCTTGCGGTAGAGAATGTTGACGGCGCCTTGTGCACCCATCACTGCGATCTCTGCGCTTGGCCATGCGAAGTTGATGTCACTACCGAGGTACTTAGAGCCCATCACGATGAATGCTCCGCCATAGGCCTTACGTGTAATAAGGGTAACAAGAGGAACGGATGCTTCTGCATATGCATAAAGCAGCTTTGCGCCGCGACGAATGATGCCGTTCCACTCTTGCTCCGTTCCGGGCAAGAATCCTGGAACATCGACGAGAGTAAGAATTGGAATATTAAATGCATCGCAGAAGCGCAAGAATCGTGCAGCCTTTTCCGAAGAGTTGATATCCAATGTTCCCGCAAGTTGTGATGGCTGGTTTGCAATGATTCCAACTGATTGACCTTCAATTCGCGCAAATCCAACAACTATATTTGGCGCATAGAGCGAGTGAACTTCAAGGAACTCGCCTTCATCGACAAGAGCCTGAATTAAAACCTTCATGTCATATGGCTGGTTTGGGCTATCTGGAATAAGAGTGTTGAGCGCCGTATCGGATGCTTTCTTCTCGAGCGATTCTGTAGGCGGCAATACCGGTGAGCCGTCCATGTTGTTAGAGGGTAGGTATGAGAGAAGTGCCTTCACATAATCAATCGCATCTGCCTCAGAATCTGCCATGTAGTGCGCGTTTCCAGATTTTGTGTTGTGTGTGTATGCACCACCGAGTTCTTCCATTCCAACGTCTTCACCAGTAACAGTCTTGATCACGTCAGGGCCTGTGATGAACATGTTGGAGGTTTCTTTGACCATGACGGTGAAGTCAGTAAGTGCTGGTGAGTATGCAGAACCACCAGCACATGGGCCGAGGATCAATGAAATCTGAGGAATCACGCCTGATGAACGAGTATTGAGGCGGAAGATTCGACCGTAGCCATTGAGAGAGGCAACGCCTTCTTGAATACGAGCGCCACCCGAGTCATTGATGCCAATAAGAGGGATACCCGACTTCAGCGCGAATTCTGCAATCTTTACAATTTTCTCTGCATGGACTTCACCGAGAGATCCACCGAAGACTGTGAAATCCTGGGAGTAGAGAGCAATTGGTCGACCATCTACAGTGGCAGTACCGATCACAACTCCATCGCCGTAAGGGCGGTTCTTCTCCATGCCAAAGTTGTGGGCACGGTGGCGAGCGAACTCATCGATTTCTGTAAAAGAATCTGGATCTACGAGCATCTCAATGCGCTCGCGGGCAGTCTTCTTTCCCTTTGCATGCTGCTTATCTACAGCTCGGGCAGATCCTGCGTGGACAGCTTCATCAATGCGACTGCGAAGGTCTTCGATTTTTCCCGCAGTTGTATGTAGATCGTGGCTCATGCGCTTAAGGTACTAGTCGTGGGTACTGATGCGCCAAGAGCGCCACTAGATAAGAAGCGCATATCGCAGGAAATCTCGCGGTACTGGCGGGTAAGCGTGGTTGAAGTCACCGGCTCGACTCAAGATGATTTATACGAACTAGTGAGTTCGGGTAAAGCTCTTCCGAAAACAATTCTTGCGAGCGAATTTCAAACAAGTGGACGCGGAAGATTAGATCGTACATTTGATGCAGCGCCACAATCAGCACTGACGTTTTCTATCTACGTAGAACCTCAAGTGAATAAGAGCGAGTGGTCATTTCTCACTTTGCTTGCCGGCTTAAGTGTTCATGAAGCACTTCGCGCACTTGATCCCACTGTGAAAGTTGGAGTCAAATGGCCGAACGATTTATTAATTGGCGAGAAGAAGTTTGCCGGAATGATTGCGCAAGCCACAGATAAAGGTGTTGTACTCGGAATTGGCATAAACGTTGGCATGTCGCAGGAGGAACTTCCTGTCGAGCATGCGACATCACTTTCAATCGAAGGTTTTGCAAATCTCGATCGCAATGTAATTCTTGCTTCAATTATCAATCACTTTGAAATCAATATGCAGATGTGGGAGCTGGATCAAAGCTTCCTAGCTGCTTATCGAGAGGCATCAGTGACTATTGGAAAAGAAGTCTCTGTCACCATTCCTGGCGGTGAAGTAATCGAATCCAAGGCGGTAGACATCTCAGATACTGGAGCCCTCATGCTCGCTAACGGTAAAGAAGTAACAGTAGGAGATGTCGTTCATCTACGATAAGCCGGTGAGCAATCGCTTCCCAACTGTCGGCGTCATAGGCGCTGGCCAGCTTGCTCGCATGATGGTTGCACCAGCAACTGCTCTAGGGATCGACCTTCTTCTCTTTGCTCAAGATGGCAACGATTCAGGCGCTCAAATCACCCATCATGTTGTCGGTGACTACACCAATCTCGCACAGGTGCTCGAGTTTGCTCGGAAGGTTGATGTAGTCACTTTCGAACACGAATTGATTCCACTTTCGGTGATTAAAGGTTTAGAGGCAGAAGGCATCAAGGTCTATCCGCCTTCATCTGCTTTCATTTATTCACAAGATAAAGCTGCGATGCGTCAAAAACTTGCTGCCTTTCCAAGTCCACAATCGCAGGTAATTACCGAACCATCGGCAGTAAAAGATTTTCCAGTGATCGCCAAGGCAATTAGCGGGGGATATGACGGCCGTGGCGTATGGAAGATTAAGAACCAGGTAGAACTTCAAGAGATTCTCAGTCATACATCCCCGCTCTTAATTGAAGAATTGATTGAATTCGATACAGAGATTGCAGTCATGGTCGCCCGATCGCCTCATGGGCAAGCAACGTCATGGGCACCGGTTGAGACCGTGCAAGAAGATGGCATCTGCACTCTCACCATTACCCCTGCGCAGAAGATTTCTCCTGCAGTTGCAGAGCAAGCACAGAAGATCGCACTAGAGATAGCACAGACTGTCGGAGTTGTCGGCGTGATGGCAGTTGAGATGTTTATTAAAGGTGAAGAGATCTATATCAATGAACTTGCAATGCGCCCTCATAACTCTGGCCATTGGTCTATTGAAGGATCAGTGACATCACAATTCGAACAACATTTGCGCGCGATTTTAGATTTGCCTCTTGGTAGCCCTGCAATGAATCACAAGTATGCAGTGATGGGTAATGTTCTTGGCGGCGACAAGACAGATATGTACCGCCCTTACTTGCATCTCATGGCTCGCACACCACACCTTCACTTCCATCAATACAAGAAGGAAGTACGCAAAGGGCGCAAGATTGGCCACGTCACCGCATGTGGCGATGACCTTCTACACTTAACCCTAGAAGTGCAGCATGCACGCGACTACATGAGCGGAGTGATCGATGAGTGACGTTGCAATCATCATGGGATCAGATTCTGATTGGCCGGTAATGGAAGAGGCTGCTAAGGCACTCGATTCATTTGGCATCACATACTCAGCAGATGTTGTGTCAGCACACCGCATGCCAGAAGAAATGGTCGAATTTGCTAAGAGCGCTGCAGCAAAGGGCTACAAAGTCATCATTGCTGGCGCAGGTGGAGCAGCTCACCTTCCAGGCATGGTTGCTTCCCTTACAACTCTCCCTGTTATCGGAGTTCCAGTTTCGCTCAAGAACCTAGAAGGCATGGACTCACTTCTCTCTATCGTGCAGATGCCAGGTGGAATTCCGGTTGCAACAGTCGGTATTGACAATGCAAAGAATGCAGGAATTCTTGCAGCACGCATCATTGGTTCAGCAGATTCAGCTGTTGCCAAGAAGATTGAAGCGCAGCTTGCGGCTCTTTCTGAAGAGGCAAAAGCAAAGGGCGCCCAATTGAGCGCCCGTCGCAGTACCAAAACTGGTTTTTAATTTTCGACATATTTAAGTCAGTACTTGACTATCGAGAAAAGCTAAAGGGCCGTCGCGCAAACAACGCCCCATCTAGCTAAGTCCACGATGCGGACGTTTCAGGTGGGGAGCGAAAGCTTCTCGCCTGAAGTATTTAAAGCACTTACATGGCTAACTATTCGATTATAGAAAGCAACTACTTTATGTTCGCTTAGTAACTCTCTTGAACCCGATTGGACATTTGGGGTTCTTGCCGGAAATTTTCTTCACAAACTTTCCTTTTACACAGGAAATTGTTTTCGTTACCGACACTTTCTCGGGCTTATTTGGATTAGCAATTCCTATCGGTGGTGCTGCATCGGATTCGCCGTTCAATCGAATTTGAAGTTTTGGTGATGAGTAGTGAAAACCTGCAGATATAACGGAGTAATATCCATCTTTCTCGTGAGAAGAAACAGTCAAAACTTCGTCTGGGGTCCCATCTGTATAGGTCAAGGCGACACTTGCTTCAACTTCTCCTCTTAGATTCACTCCCCAAAGACACTTCGCCATAGCGGTTGGTATACGAATTTCTAGATATCCGGCATTCACACTGCCATCCGTTCTTAGATGAGAAGCTCTCAGTTGCACATCTATCGAGCGATTCGCGGAGTTCCAGGTTGGCGACCATTGGTTGAATGCATTAGTCACGATGCTCAGTCCACCTGATAAAACGCATGGTTTCAATGGATCCGTTCGGATGTTGTCTGCGGTGTAGATCCACATCGCCGGTTCATTAGTCACATATAGACCATGATCAATGGAAAAGAAATCGGCAAGTGCGAAGTAGACATTCTCAAGAATCAATGGCGAAAAATTGATGTCAACAATGTTTCTATCAGTGAAAGGGGTGACATTTAATGAAAAGTTTTTTGTCCGACCATTTGCATAAAGTGGAAAGAAACTTTTACCCATTCTCAACTGAACATGGAAGGTAATGTCGCTTTCAAAGTTCCATGGTGGTGAGCCAATGGAACAGCTGCTTTGGCCTGTAGGACATATGAGCTCTGCATCTTTGCCACTTACGATTACGGGCGGTCTACCTCCGTCAAACATAGATGGACGTGCGTATATTCCCAACTCTTCTTGGCTGGCAGAGCAATTGCTGGCGTTGTCACAATGAATTGCATCCGCCGGCCAATGGAAAATGTAAAACTCGACTCTGTCAGTTCCGTTTTGAGACTTTAGCCCCGGGAAACTCCACTCATCATGGATGCCGGAAATTCTTGAGAGGTATGCGTCGTTGGGTGCAATCGGAACATTTGCATTCTTCCCCGTTATGAAGCCGGTCGAAGTCGTTCCATCTGGCAGATCAACCGTGATCTTTTCAATGCAATCCACATGATCATTGAATAGGCATGGGCGCATAAGATCTGCACTATCTGCTGCATAGGAAGTTGCAAGTGGAATGAGATTAAGAGCGATAACTGAAAGAGTTAGTATTAATTTCCGCATGGGCAGATGCTAGGTAAATGTCAGCAGGTGATGTTCTCTAAATTGAAATTTGAATGGTCAAGAAAAATGCCCGCCGATTTCTCGACGGGCATTTTTCTCTAAAACCTAACTAATCTGTACGACCCAGTGCGTGAACGCGCCAACCAGCGTTGCGCCAGAGGTTGCGATCAAGCATATTGCGACCGTCGATAAGGAACTTCGACTTCACAAGCTGACCGATTACTGACGGATCGAGCTCGCGATATTCCTTCCACTCGGTTAAGTGCAAGATTGCATCGGCGCCTTTTACGGCATCGACAACCTTCTCGGCATAGTCGAGGTTCGGGAAGCGCTTACGTGCTGGCTCAATTCCCTTGGGGTCGTGAACAACAACCTGAGCGCCAGCCGCAGATAGCTGAGCAGCAATATCGAGCGCTGGGGAGTCACGCACATCGTCACTGTCGGGCTTAAATGTCGCGCCAAGAACAGCAATCTTGTACTGAGTGAGATCTTCTGAGAGATCTGCACGAACAACATCGATTACGCGTTGACGTGCACGTAGGTTGATGTTGTCGATTTCGCGGAGGAACTCGAGTGCTTGGTCGGCACCAAGTTCTTGCGCACGCGCCATAAATGCACGAATATCTTTTGGCAGGCATCCGCCACCGAAACCAATACCTGCTTGCAAGAAGCGGTTTCCGATTCGAGGGTCATATCCAATTGCCTTTGCAAGAACAGTGACATCGCCGCCAGCTGCTTCGCAGACTTCAGCCATTGCATTGATAAATGAAATCTTTGTTGCAAGGAATGAGTTCGCTGCAACTTTCACAAGCTCTGCAGTAGGAAGGTCTGCGCGAATCCATGGAGTACCAAGAGCAATCACTGGCTCATAGACCTCTTTCAGAATTTCTTCTGCCCGGTCATTAGCAACACCAACGACGAGACGGTTTGGAGTCAAAGTATCTTCAACCGCAAAACCTTCACGAAGGAATTCTGGATTCCATGCAAGGTCAGCCTGCGGTGCATGCTCCTTGAGGTAATTGCGAAGCGCCTGCGCTGTTCCCACAGGAACAGTCGACTTACCAACGACAAGTGCGCCATCTTTGAGAAACGGTGCAATTGCAGCAACGGAGCCCTTGACGTATGACAGGTCTGCAGCGAGACCATCTTTGCTTTGAGGTGTTCCGACGCAGATGAAGTGAACATCAGCATCAGCAACAGCTGAGAAATCAGTTGTGAAGGAGAGGCGACCTGTCTTCATCTCCTGCGCGAGCAGAGTGTCGAGACCTGGTTCGTAGAAAGGGAGCTCGCCTTTCTGGAGGAGCTCAACCTTGTGAGGGTCGGTATCGATTCCAACAACATCGAAACCAAGCGATGACATACATGCAGCGTGGGTTGCGCCGAGATAGCCACAACCAATGACTGAGAGCTTTAACTTCATGCCCGCGAGTCTATTGCAGGTGGTTTATTTATTAGCAGCGCAGGGATTGTTAGCCGCGGTCTGTGTCTTAAATTTATCGATTGTTGTGCTGGAAGGTGAGGCCTTTGGTGATGCAGATGACTTTTTCGAGACCACGGTATCGACTAGGGCGGTGTCATTTTTGATGCGATTCCAGAGTTCTGGAGCCAATACTGAATCCCAGATTACGACTGATCCTAAGACAGGATGGCGGCCATTCGGGTTCGAAAGCGGAACAGTCATCGTGCGCACATTTCCTGATGAGAGATTGCGCATCTGCTTAGCGAGAGTCAGAAGGTCATTCTTATTCACGCCTTCATCCATCTTCACTGTAGAGATAGTTGCCTTATAGAAATTGGCCAACTTAATTGGATTCAGCAACGTTCCTGAAGATGTTGCTTTACGAATAATGGCAGAGACGAATTGTTGCTGACGTTCCATGCGACCGATATCACCACGACCATCAAAGTCGCGAGTGCGCACGTACTTCAGGGATTCAACTCCATCAAGTATGTGGCTTCCGGCACTCATCACGAGGTGGCTCTTGGGGTCATTGATTGCAACCTTTGAACACACCTGAATTCCACCGAGTGCATCGACAACGCCTACAAATCCCGCAAAACTGACTTCAACGTAATGATCAACCTTGAGCTGTGTCATTCCTTCAATGGTGCGAATGAGAAGTGGCGCTCCACCGTATGCAAATGCTGCATTGAGCTTTCCATCTCGCGCAGGAATTTGAGACTTTCCGTCGAGACCAATGTGCTCTGGAATTGTGACGAGAGTGTCACGAGGCAGCGAGACGATATATGCAGCATCACGATTCTTGCTGATATGAACAAGAAGCATGGTGTCCGAACGTCCGCCTGCTGCAACTTTAACTCCACCAACACGCAATTTCTTGAGCTGCTCTTTCGAAAGACCCTCGCGGTTATCAGAACCCACCACGAGATAATTGAGCGCTGAGTTCACTTTCTCAGGACGATTACCCAAACCTGCAAAGACATCAATACGCGAAATCTGGCCACTAATTTGGCCAAGCCCAAGCCAGGTAATGGCAGAGAGGGCTACAACACCCAGGGAGAGTGATGTAATAATCCGAATCGCGCGCGTTGATTTCACATGCGCAGGGTACTTGAACGATAGCGTTACGGGGTTATGGCGACACAGAACATTCACCAGTTAAGTGGCTCACCGCTGCCAATGGTCTCTGTCATTCTGCCAATTCTCAATGAAGAGCTTTACTTACGTGATGCAGTTCTCTCAATACTTTCACAGGATTACCGCGGAGAATTTGAAGTCGTGCTTGCAGTCGGACCTTCAAAAGATCGCACTCAGGCCATTGCAGACCAACTTCACTCTGAAGATAAACGAGTCATTGTTGTTGCCAATCCTTCTGGTCGAACTGCGGCAGGCCTTAACGCTGCACTCAACGAATCACGCGGATCAATAATTGTTCGCGTCGATGGCCATGCACAGATTCCACAGAATTACATCTCTCTTGCCGTCGAGATTCTCGATGCAACTGGTGCGGTCAATGTCGGTGGATTGATGGCAGCAGAAGGTGTCACAACCTTTGAGAAATCTGTTGCTGGTGCAATGCGCAGCCCGCTAGGTGTTGGAGCGTCACGTTTTCACACTGGGGGAGAAGCAGGTGAGGTAGACACTGTCTACCTCGGCGTATTTAGGAAAGAAGCGCTGCAAGCGATTGGTGGCTTTGATGAGAGATTTACCCGTGCGCAAGATTGGGAACTCAACTTTAGATTGCGCAGTAATGGTGGCAAGGTTTACTTCGATCCTCGTCTGCATGTGACATATCGACCACGTTCAACTGTGGCAGCTCTGGCAAAACAGTATTTCGAGTACGGTCGATGGCGCCGTGTTGTGTCTCGTCGACATAAAGGCACCATTAACTATCGATACCTCGCGCCACCTGTGGCACTGGCTGGTTTTCTCGCCTCGATAGTGTTGGGCGGATTGCTGCATTCAATCTTTTTTATCCCAGCAGCGATCTATCTTCTCTTTGTTGGAGGGGCATCAATCGCTATCGCTCGTTCAGCAGCTCAATACATATACCTATTAGCAATTATCCCGACGATGCACTTTGCATGGGGAGCAGGCTTTATTACCTCACCTAAGAGCATCGTTCCTTCATCCGAATAGCTCGAATACTGAGGTAATCTTCCCCGTATGACCCAGCCGCAAGTTGTCTATGTGCCATTTAAGGCTGGCCTCCCTCCGATGCGCGCTTACCTGCGCTCGCTCTGGCATCGCCGAGCATTTGTCTCAGAATTTGCGCGCTCTGAGCTCCGCGAGCAGAACTTCGGCTCAGTCTTTGGTCAGCTCTGGCTAGTCCTCAATCCACTCCTGCTCTCAGGCGTGTACTTCCTCTTGATTTATGTCATCGGTGGAACAAGCGATGCTCAACGATTTGGGCATCTGACAGCCACGCTCTTTCTCTTCTATCTCATCGCTAACAGCCTTACTGGTGGAGTCAAAGCGATTACCTCTGGTCAGCGTTTGATCCTCAATACATCGTTTCCTCGCATCATGCTTCCTGTCTCTGCAGTCGTGGTTGCAATCTTTAGATTCATTCCAACTCTCGTGGTCGCCTTTGCTATCCACGCGATTTTAGGTTTGCCATTTTCATGGCAGATGCTCTGGGCTTTTCCGGTGCTTCTCATTGCCATTGTGATGGGACTCGGAATGGCAATCTTGATTTCATGTATCAATGTCTACTTCCGTGATATCTCAAGCATGCTTCCTTATCTGACTCGCAGCTTGCTCTACTTATCTCCGATTCTTTACGAAGCTTCTAAGATTTCATCAGATATCAAACGATACGAAGTAATTAATCCAATTTTCTATCTCCTCGATTCCTGGTCACGCGTGATGGTGCACGCGCAAGCTCCACATCCACGTGCACTACTTCATGCGACTCTCTTTGCACTGGGGATTTTCATCGTTGGCACATACTTCTTCCTATCGAGGGAGCGTGATTTCGCTGTCCGACTTTAGCCACGATCACACAAGAGGCTCTATCGCCGTCTCAGTTCAAGATCTTGGACTGACTTACACAACTTCAATAGATAAGAAGCCAACTCTTAAAGCGCGCCTCAAATCTCTTGGTCGCGGCAAGAAGCACACCCGTACTGTTCAGGCCCTCAGTGAAGTAACCCTTGATGTTCATTACGGAACAGTTCTAGGAATCATCGGCTCAAACGGTGCAGGAAAGTCTTCCTTGATGCGCGTGATATCTGGAATCGTGCCACCTACAAAGGGTCGCGTCGAAGTCTATGGAAGCGTCTCCACACTTCTTGCTCTCGGAGTTGGATTCAATCCCTCGATGACAGGCCGTGAAAACGTTTATCTGGGCGGCTTAGCAGCAGGAATGTCTCGCTCAGAGATTGATGAGAAGTTTGAAGCAATCGCAGCATTTTCAGAGCTCGGCGAAGCAATCGACGCGCCCATGCGCACATATTCATCAGGCATGTATGCACGTCTAGCCTTTTCTGTCGCGGCAATCGTCGAACCAGATATTTTGATTGTCGATGAGGCACTGAGCACGGGTGACGCAAAGTTCAAAGAGAAGTCACTTAATCGCATGAAAGAACTTCGCACTGCAGACCGCGCACTCATACTTGTGAGCCATGCTCTGGCAACGATCGAAGATCTCTGCAATGAAGTTATCTGGCTTAATAAGGGCAAGTTGATGGCACGTGGCAAGCCGGCAGAAGTTATCGCCGAGTATCAGAAATTCATGAATGTTGGAAAGAGCGCAGCTTCCGATGAGGATGTTTAAACGCTTCACTCCGATTCTCTGTGCAGTACTCGCACTGCATTTCATCCCCACTGCAACTGCCTCTGAAGTTCCTGCAACATTTAATTTCACTGGAGCCGGTTATGGACATGGCGTCGGCATGAGCCAAATCGGTGCAAAAGCTCGCGCGGTTGCAGGTGAGAGCGCGAGCGCAATCTTGAAGTATTACTATAAAAATGTTGAAGTTCTCCCTGTTGTAGATACGGCAACAATTCGCGTCAATATTGGTCATGTACTCAAGAGTGTAACTCTGACTACAACAGCTATCGGGACAACAATTCAAGCTTTTGCTGGCGAAACCCAGACAGGTCTCATAGCCAGCAAGCGCAAGATAACTTTTACAATTTCACCAGATCTCAAAACTATTCAAGGCTATAACTCACCTCTTGTAACTGTGCAGTGGAGCGGAGGAGTTGCTCCGGTAATTAACTTTGGTAATGATCGATTTAGATATGGATATATACAAATTAAAGTTGTAAGAGGCGCTCTTGAAGTCACAAATTCCTTATCGCTTCATGATGAGTACCTCCTTGGTATCAGCGAAATTGCATCAAATTGGCCAGCAGCCGTTCTGGAGGCGCAAACAATCGCATCTCGTAGCTATGCGCTTTCAAAAATGGGTAGCATCAAAGCATCGTGCGATTGTCATCTCTACGCACATATCGCAGATCAAAACTTTGTGGGTTATGCAAAGGAATCTGAGGCAAAGATTGGTCAACTGTGGCGCGCTGCGGTGCTGCGCACAGTCGTTGATTCATCGACAGGGCTAGCAATTCTCAGCGGAGGCAAGCCAATTCAGGCATATTTCTTCTCATCATCGGGTGGGGCAACCCAAACAACAACGGATGCTTGGGGTGGTCCGACGAGTTACACCCAATCAGTTTCTGATTCAGCGAGTGTGGATGTAAAACTCAATCCGCGATTTGCATCATGGAAAGCATCAACAACTCAGCATCTGGTTGCAGCGGCGTTTAGCCTTCCCAATGTCGCAACTTTGGAGATTGTTTCGCGCAATAGCGCTGGGGCAGTAACGTGGATTAAGGGAACCAGCACTGACGGTCTATCAAAGATTCTTCGTGGAGATACTTTTAGAAGTCGAGTGAAGCTTCCTTCACCATGGTTTACACCCGCTAGTTAGCGTGAAGAACTGAGTTAAGCCCACCCCAAGTGCCAGTGCGCATTACCGCCTCAAGTCCACCAGTAAGCGAGTTTCGGCGGAACAAGAGATCGTGTGCACCGGAGAGAGTTCCAGCCTTTACGACCTGACCATCTGGAAGAGTCACCTTCGCAGCTGCAGTGATATAGGTGCCGGCTTCGATGACACAGTTATTGCCAAGTGAAATACCAAGTCCTGAGTTGGCGCCAAGTAAGCACTTCTCGCCGATAGAGATAACTTCTTTGCCACCACCACTGAGTGTTCCCATAATGGATGCACCGCCACCCACATCTGTTCCATCTCCGACGACAACGCCAGCTGAGATACGTCCTTCAATCATTGATGCACCGAGAGTTCCAGCGTTAAAGTTAACGAATCCTTCATGCATGATTGTTGTGCCAGCTGCGAGATGAGCACCGAGGCGAACGCGATCAGCATCTGCGATACGCACACCAGAAGGAATTACATAATCGACCATACGGGGGAACTTATCGACGCTATAGACGGTAACTGTTCCGTGCTTTGCCTTCAGGCGAGCACGTGTGAGCTCGAATCCCTCAACCGCACATGGTCCGACAGAAGTCCATACAACGTTTGCAAGAAGTCCGAAGATTCCATCGAGTGATTGTCCATGGGGCTTTACCAGACGATGTGAGAGTAGGTGAAGTCGAAGATATGCATCTTTGGCATCTGCAGGTGCCTTTGTCAGGTCAATTTCGATGGAGACAACTTCACGTGTGACGCCACGATCTGCATCTGCGATAGCAAGGGCAGATAACGCCGCATCAGGTGAGCTGGTAAGAGCTCCGAGTGCTGGAATGGGAAACCAGACATCGAGAACAGTTGTACCTGAGAGCGTTGCAATTCCATGACCGTGCGCAAGAGTCGACATGAGAAGAAGAATACTGGCTTCATGCGTATCCTTTCGCACATGCGAATCGCCGTGTATTGCTCATCATCACCCACAATTGATCCCAAGTTCATAGACCTCTCCTTTGAACTCGGTGCAGCAATTGCTGAATCTGGTGCAGAGCTTGTTTCTGGCGGAGGTCACATCTCTTCGATGGGAGCGATCTCTCGTGGTGCTCGCAGTAAGGGCGGCAAGACCATCGGTATTATCCCTCAGAAATTGGTCGATATTGAATTTGCAGATCACGATAGCGATGAACTTGTTGTCGTCGACACGATGCGAACCCGCAAAGCAAAAATCGAAGAACTCGCAGATGCATTTATCGCACTTCCCGGAGGGCTCGGTACCCTTGAAGAACTCATAGAGATATGGGTGGGGCGCTACCTTGGATTTCACAATAAACCAATTGTGATCCTCGACCCTTATGGTGTTTATACAAAGTTACACGATCTCGTAGTTGATCTAGAAGATCAAGAATTTGTGAAGCCGGGAATGCGCGAATTAGTTCTGTGGGCGACAACAATTGACGAGACTCTCGAATTCATTAAGAGCCATAATGCGTAGTAATTCATTAGCGCTCTCGCAACTCATTAACGCACCTGCTGAAAAAGTATGGAGCGCAATTGCTGACTGGGAAGGTCAGAGCAAGTGGATGCTGCAAACAAAAGTTATTCGCACCAGTGACATCGCCGAAGGAGTGGGCGTCACAATCGAAGCATTCACCGGACCGTTACATCGTTCCTATCCACGTATTAAGTTTCTTGGCCTCATAGATTTAATGAAGGTGACTGCATGGGATCCACCACGTCGCTGCGATGTCATTCATTATGGAAAAGTTTTGAAAGGTTCTGGCTCTTTCGAGGTCATTGCACTCGATGGTGAGCACACCTCTTTTCAATGGTCAGAAGAGGTCATTGCTCCTTGGCTCTTCTTTATTGCAATCAAACCTTTTATCTGGCTGGGGGTAAAGATTTCTCTCGCCCGTTTTGCGCGTCTTCTGGAGTAATCTCTATCCCTATGAGCGCCCCTCAGACAATTGCAGAGTTGCTTACTTCTCTGCCTGAGGAAGAACGCATTATTTTGACTCTCCACTATCTCCGAGGGAAGAGCCCGGGCGATATTGCAGCCCTGCTCGCTGTTCCAGAACGCTCAGTTTTAGTCGTTATTGAATCTGGAAAACGGCGTATTTCCGCATACTTGGGGCTCTAAAAGCACTATTCTCGATTTCCATTACAGGGGTTCAATACGGGATACTTTTCCCATGGCAGCAATGAAACCCCGCACTGGTGATGGCCCAATGGAAGTAACAAAGGAAGCTCGCTCCCTAGTTATGCGAATTCCACTCGAAGGCGGAGGACGCCTCGTGGTTGAGCTCAATCCTCAGGAGGCAAATAACCTCAGCGCAGCTCTTGAAGCCGCAGTAGCCCTCATTAAAAAGTAAGGATCTTGAAAAATTCTTTACTCTGTCACCCCTGAGCTCAATTCTCTCCTCGGCGGCGATGTTCTTGCGTTGGGTTTTATTAAGAATGCAGAAGGCGAAATCTCATTCGTAGGAAAGTCTTCGCTTATTTCAGCAATCGAAAAGTTCTTTGAGATCAATCTTCTCGATGAAGTTGCATTCTTCTCACCCTCTGCAAAGGCCGGGGAGCTCTTTGAAGTTCCCGTCCTGCATGAAGAATCCGAGATGGATCGACTTTATTTAGTCGGTCTCGGGGATCAGTCACTTAAAGATTTCCGCGCAGCAGGTGCTGCCCTCGGTCGCAAGGTCCGTGGCAAGGCACTCAACCTCATCTCGCTATTGCCGCACAAAAAGGCAGAAGTTAAAGCACATGCAATTTCTATCGTACTTGGTGCGTATACCTGGAACCTCAAGACGAGCGCACCTGCTGAGATTCCAACTTTCTCGATTGCGACCAATGAATTAGGAGCGCTTGAAGAAGCTCAAGCAATTGCACAAGCACTCGTTCATACTCGTGATCTGATTCATACCCCTTCAAATATCAAGACTCCGCTTTGGATGGCTCAAGAAGCGAAGAAAATCGCTGTTGCTAAGGGACTCTCTATAAAAGTTCTTGAAGGAAAAGAACTCGCACAATTTGGTGGACTTGTCGCTGTCGGAATGTCTTCACCAAAGCCTGGCCCACGTTTTATCGAAATTTCCTATCTGCCTAAGAAGATTTCTCAATCAAAGGTAAAGGGTGCGTCAGCTCTACCTCACGTTGTCATCGTTGGTAAGGGAATCACCTACGACACCGGTGGAGTTTCGCTGAAGCGTCCTTACGACATGATGGTGGCGATGAAGAGCGATATGGCAGGTTCTGCTGCAGCTCTTGGTGCAATCTCCGCAATTGCAGATCTTCAACCCAATATTCGTGTAACTGTTTTAATGATGTGTGCAGAGAACGCGCTCTCTGGAACTTCGCAACGACCATCGGACATCATCACTCAATACGGCGGAACAACCGTTGAGATCATTAATACCGATGCAGAAGGTCGACTTGTCCTTGCCGATGGCTTGGCCTACGCAGATAAGAACCTTGACCCTGACTATCTCGTCGATATCGCCACTTTAACCGGTGCCGCAACACTGGGGCTAGGTCGTCAATATGCAGCGATGTACACACGCGATAACAAGTTAGCTGCCCAGCTCAGCGCAGTAGGTGAGGCCTCAGGAGAACGCGTCTGGCATATGCCTCTCGTCGATGATTATGTCGATTCACTGGAGAGCGATGTCGCTGATCTCAACCATGCAGCGGATAAACACGATTACTCCGCAGGATCTGTGACAGCCGCTCTCTATCTCGAGCACTTTGTTGGCGACCGCAAATGGGTACACCTCGATATCGCAGGAACCGCTCGCAGTGAAGCCGATTCAGGAGAAAATCCAAAAGGCGGTACCGGATTTGGCGTCCGTTTGCTTGTTGATTGGATATTGTCGCTCTCATGATTACTGATCCGCATTCCTATGCAGAAGGATTTCAGCCAGAGGATGCGATCAAGCTCGCAGCTCGTGCACGCGGAGTCGAAATTGGAACTCGTGATGTCACTCAAGGTGCCGGTGCTTATCTCTCATTCTTAGCTCAGCTTCTCAAAGCGCAATCAGTTG
>NZ_JBJTMK010000058.1:0-11652 GCF_046070465.1 Candidatus Planktophila sp.
GCTTCCTTGCAGAGTTCTATGCCAATGAATTCGAAGGTTCCTTCGCTCGCGGCGTTCACTTCCAATCAAATCCAACAACAGGCGATCGCCGAACATCAGGTAGCGCCGCAAGTTTGATTGGTATTCAAGCTGCAATAGAGAAGAAGGATGCACCTGCACTGCAGACCGCTATCGATCGCTTGAAGTGCGCATATGCAATGGTATTTGGCTTTGGTGGCCTGCCGCTTCTTTATATGGGTGATGAACTCGGCATGCTCAATGACATGAGCTTTCTGAAGAACCCTTCGAAGGCCGAAGACAATCGGTGGATTCATCGCCCTGAAATGGATTGGTCTCTTGCAAAGAGCGCCGAAAAAGGGAAGGGAGTTGAAGGTCAAGTAGATAAGGCGATTCGTTCTCTGATTACCGCACGCAAATCTTTAGCATCACTTCATGCAGCAACATCGACTGAAGTTTTTACAACAAATAATCCTTCAGTAATTATTTTCCGCCGCAAGCATGCATCCGGCAATCTTGTGCAGGTCTATAACCTCTCCGAAAATACTCAGCGAGTGAGCATGCATGAAATCGCATCTGGAAATCTCCTTGAGGTGATTTCGGGTGAGTATCTTCACATCTATGAGGAAATCGAAGTCCCTGCATATGCAGCATGGTGGTTGCAGCAATAGCCTGCAGTAAGATTCACCGCATGTCATTGAGTAAAGATAAAAACTGGTGGCGCCAAGCTGCTATCTATCAGATCTATCCCCGCAGCTTTGCAGATACAGATGGAAATGGTCTCGGTGACCTCAAAGGCGTTACCGCTCGCGTTCCATATCTCAAATCTTTAAACCTCGATGCTGTCTGGCTATCACCATTCTATCCATCTGCCCTTGCTGATGGCGGCTACGACGTCGATGACTACCGCAACGTCGATCCGAAGCTCGGCACTCTTGAAGACTTCGATGAGATGCTCGCAGCCCTGCACGAAGCAGGGATACGCGTCTTTGTAGACATCGTCCCAAACCACTCTTCCAATCTTCACCAATGGTTTAAAGATGCAATCGCATCCGAACCTGGTTCGCCAGAGCGCGACCGATATATCTTCCGCGATGGACGCGGTGCAAATGGTGAACTTCCACCAACAGATTGGCCATCACACTTTGCTCCATCTGCATGGACTCACGAATCAGTCTTCGGCGGAAAGCACAATCAGTGGTACATGCACTGGTTCGCTCCAGAGCAGCCAGATTGGAATTGGGACAACCCTGAAGTCGAAGCTGACTTCCTTGAAACCTTGAAGTTCTGGGCGGACCGCGGAGTCGATGGATTCCGAATCGACGTTGCTCATGCGCTGAAGAAGGACCTCTCAGAGCCGCTACGCATGCGCGACACCATGGAGTATGACGATCCACAGCCTCTCGATGGCAATGGAATCCTCATGGACCGTACTGAACTCTTCGAGGTCTACAAGACCTGGCGCAAGCTCTTCAACTCCTACGATCCACCACGAGTTGCAGTCGCTGAAGCCAATGTCCACCCAAGCCGTATGCCTCTCTATGCAAGCGAAGAGACTCTGGGTCAGGCATTTGATTTCCGCTTTATCGATGCCAACTTTGATGCTGCGATCTTTAAGCACTGTGTGACCGATAGCCTCGAGCTTGCAAAGAAGAACAACTCTTCATCAACATGGACGCTCGGAAATCACGATCAGATGCGTTATGCGACAAAGCAGGGATTGCACCCTGTTGTAGATCGACAAGAATGGCTGCTCTCTAATGGAACATCACATCCGGTTGATTTCGAGATCGGCACTCAGTGTTCTGTTGCTGCCAACGCTTTCATCTTGGCACTACCAGGCTGCACATATCTTTACCAGGGTGATGAGCTCGGTCTCCACGAAGTTGCTGATATTCCTGAAGATCAAATTCAGGATCCTCAGTACCTCCGCAATCACAAGAAGATGAAGGGTCGCGACGGCGCTCGTGTGCCGCTCCCTTGGACTCGCGAGGGTAAGAACTTTGGATTCGGCGAAGGGACCCCTCATCTTCCACAACCAGAATGGTTTGGAAGCTACTCAGTTGAGGCACAGAGCGGCCATGACTTCACTCCACTTGAGATTTTCCGCAAGGCCCTCAAACTTCGTCGCGAACTTCAATGCGAAGAAGAAATCACTTGGCATAAGACAACTCGTGATGATGTTTTGCACTTCAGCCGCCCTAATGGTTGGAACTGCATTACCAACTTCAAGGGCGGCAAGTACCCAATGCCAAAGGGCGAAGTGCTTCTCAGCACTCAGCCCTTGGTCGATGGAAAGATTCCTGCTGCAACAACGGTTTGGTTTACGACGAAACCTTAAGCAACACCGATAATGTCTACGACGAAAATCAAAGTTTCGTTGGGACCAATTGGTCCAGCACCTGCTGCGCCATAGCCCATTGAGGGTGGCAATACGAGAAGTCGGCGCCCGCCAACCTTTGCGCCAGGGAGACCCTTCTGCCAACCTTCGACAACTTGTGCCAATGGGAATGTCGCAGGCTGACCAACCCAAGAAGATTCAATAACTTTTCCAGTTGACCATGCCATCAAGTAGTAATGCACAGTCAAAGTAGATGTTGGTAGTACTTCTACGCCCGTTCCAACGATGATGTCCTTCGTTGTTAACTCGGCTGGCGGCGTACCTGTTGGAGCAGAAACTGTTGGAACTTCTCCAGCGTTTGCTGAAACTGTTGGGAGTGACCCAGTTGTTGCTGGTGTATCAGATGGGTTCATATTTCTTACTCCTAAAGCTACAAGGGCCACGATGGCCAGACCGACGATTACAGCGACAAAAATCCCGACTCTCTTCATAAAATTCTTAATCTTCTAACTGACGAATTAACTTGAAATCTCCACCGCCAAGTTGGCCTTGATCTCGGTACATCTCAAGCTTTGCTCGAGTATCGGCAATGTCGAGGTTGCGCATTGTGAGCTGGCCGATTCGATCGGTTGGACCAAATGCAGCATCCTCTGTGCGCTCCATAGACAACTTGTCTGGGTGGTAGCTCAGTGCAGGTCCAGTTGTATTAATGACTGAATAGTCATCACCACGACGAAGACGAAGCGTTACTTCACCCGTGATTGCAGATGCGACCCAACGAGTAAGTGATTCGCGGAGCATTAGGCTCTGCGGATCCAACCAGCGACCTTCGTAGAGAAGTCGACCAAGGCGACGACCTTCTGCATGGTAGTTGGCAATAGTGTCCTCGTTATGAATTGCACTTACCAGGCGTTCGTAGGCAATAAAGAGTAGTGCCATACCTGGAGCTTCGTAGATGCCGCGTGATTTTGCCTCGATGATGCGATTCTCAATTTGATCTGCCATGCCAAGTCCATGACGACCACCGATTGCATTTGCTTCTTGCATCAAAGCAACTACATCGCTGAAATCTTTTCCGTTGATTGCAACTGGGCGGCCTTGTACAAATTGGATACGAACATCTTCTGAAGGGATATTGACTGAAGAATCCCAGAACTTAACTCCCATAATAGGCGAGACGATTTCGATAGAGGCATCGAGGTTCTCAAGGTTCTTCGCCTCATGGGTTGCACCCAAGATGTTGGCATCAGTTGAGTACGCCTTTTCAACGCTGTCACGGTAAGGGAAGTTGTGAGCAACCAACCACTCGGACATCTCTTTACGTCCACCGAGCTCACGTACGAAATCCTCATCGAGCCATGGCTTGTAGATGCGAAGGTTTGGATTGGCGAGAAGGCCATAACGATAGAAACGCTCAATGTCGTTGCCCTTGTACGTTGATCCGTCTCCCCAAATTTCAACGTTGTCGCTGAGCATCGCTCGCACGAGCAGAGTTCCTGTCACTGCGCGACCCAATGGAGTCGTATTGAAATACTGCTTTCCGCCAGAGCGAATATGGAAGGCGCCACAAGCAATAGCTGCCAGACCTTCCTCAACAAGCGGAGTCTTGCAATCAATCAGTCGTGAAATCTCAGCGCCGTATTCCTTGGCACGATCTGGAACGGTCTCAATATTGCTTTCGTCATATTGACCGAGGTCTGCAGTGTAGGTGCAAGGAACTGCTCCCTTGTCGCGCATCCACGCAACTGCTACCGATGTATCGAGCCCGCCAGAAAAGGCGATACCTACTTTTTCACCAACAGGGAGAGATGCAAGAACCTTAGACATGGGGCAAAGTCTAACGGTTCAATTTCGCCGCAAGTACGGGCGTTACTCCCCACATAGAAATCATGGATTGATAGCGCTCAACTTCGCTGGATTCTGGCTCAGCACCAGTCTTGACGGCTCGGATCATGAGATTTCGAGGTGTGTGCTCTCCCCCAATGAACTCAATGGCATCGACTCGATAACCGTGCAATTTCATCAACTGAATGCGAAGCGAATCCGTGATGAGGTCACCAAGGCGTTCGCGCATAATGCCGTGGCGAGTAATGAGTGACCATGGCTCTGGTGCGACCTTCATCTGAGCCTGAATATCATGGTGACAACAGGGGGCGAAGAGCGTCAAGGGCACATTGCGATTGAGAGCCCATGCGATCGAATCATCGGTGGCGGTATCGCAGGCGTGCAGTGCGATTGCGACATCGGCCTCGTTGATAGAAGTTGCTGAGATTTCTTCAGCCAAGAATGAAATAGATCTTTCAATCCCGAGTGATTTTGCGATTGAATTATTGCGATCGCGAGATGCTGGACGTATATCGATGCCCGTGACGATGACCGGAATTCCTGCACTCTTCAGATATTGATGGGCGGCAAACGTCAGGTAGGCGTGTCCGCAACCCAAATCAACTACTCGCAATGGACGAGAATCTGTTGGCTTCTCAATATGCCCCGCTGAGATTGCATCATTGAGTGTGGGGATTAGCAGTCTTAAGAACTCTTCTACCTGCTTGTACTTATCCATCTTGGATGGCTTTATTGCACCATTATTATCTGCGATGCCAACTTCACGTAAAAATGGATCAGAAGAATCTAAAAGTCTCTTCTTGCTTCGATCATGGTTGAGGTCACGCGTGGATGAATTCTTACTCCTAGACAAGAGCGGTACGCCCTTTTTTGAAATTCTCAGAGAAAGAGTCTCACCCTCAAGATCTACATGAAAATTGGCATATCCGCATTCCGCGAATTCCGTAAATGGGAGTTGATTCGGTGAGTAATTCTTGGAAGTCATCTGTCTTCCATCGCTAAAACTTACTTGAAGTGCCAAGCCTTCTTTGAGCTGAACTGGGCGAATATCAAGACGTTCATGCTGCGGGTTCATATTTCTGCGACGACCAGAAAAAACTGCACGAACAAAATGCTCGTTAGCGGTGATTGCGCGCTGAACTTCAACGAGTGCGCTCTCCAGGTCTCTCTCGGCCATGCCTTTAATGCTAGCCTTCCGCAATGATTTCGACCACCAACTGGATAATCACAATTGCCGCGCTTCTTGTCGTAGTAATTTTCGATTTTGTGTGGGCGATTGCAAATCGTGAAAAGGAAACCTCGATGCGCGAGGTAACTTTGTGGTCAATCTTCTATGTCTCTCTCGCTATCGCCTTTGGTGTCTTTATGGGTCATTGGCTAGATCCGCAGAGCCAAAAAGAGTTCTTTGCTGGGTGGCTTACTGAATATTCACTCTCATTCGACAACCTCTTTGTTTTTGTCATCATCTTGACCAAGCTCAAGATCTCAAAAGAACGCCAGCAGCTGGCCCTGCTGATCGGAATTCTCTTCGCCCTTGTGCTTCGTGTTATTGCAATCTCTGTAGGCGCCAAGGTCATCGAAGAATTCCAGCAGGTCTTCTTCCTCTTTGGAGCATTCCTGATCTATACAGCTGTGTCACTCTTCAGGGAGAGCAGCAACGAGGAACATGAGGAGAAAGAGAGCAAGATTGTCTCCTATCTCAGCAAGAAGGGCATCAAGCCATTCACAATCGCCCTCATTACATTAGGCGCTACGGACCTTGTATTTGCTCTTGATTCAATTCCAGCAATCTTCGGCCTGACTCAGAATGTGTACATCGTTATTACTGCAAATATCTTTGCCCTTATGGGGCTTAGACAGCTCTACTTCTTAATTGGCGGCCTCATGCAGCGCCTCGTCCATATCGGTAAGGGATTATCAGTTGTCCTTGGTTTTATCGGCGTTAAATTAATTTTTCATGCCTTCCATGGAATTGATATCCATGATGTAGGCGGTCATCACATTCCAGAAATTACGATTACTCAATCACTTGCGGTGATTGTCGGCTGTCTCGGAATCGCTACCGTAACCAGCTTGATTTCTACTCGCGATAAGTAGGAACTTCAGCTTCAACTGCAAGTCCGCCCAATGCGCTTTTGCGCAAAGTGAGTTTCCCGTCTTGCTTTTCGATTACCGCAGCCATAATGCTCATACCCAACCCGGATCCGCCGCTCTCTCGTGACCGTGATTTGTCGAAACGATTGAGCGATTGGATATTTTCACGATAAGCACTCTCAGGTAAACCTTTTCCGCCATCTTCAATTAACAGTTTCGCGTTCTTGCCAGCAAGTTGAAGGGAGATTCCAACAGGGGTATCTACATCCGTATGGCGAGAAATATTGTTCAGGGCATTCTGGATAAATCGAGAGAGGTAATCTCTCACTCCTGAAATGACAATTTCGCTCTTGACGTCGATGTTGACGGTGCGCAGTGGATGCAGCATGGCAAAGTCATCAGCGTGTGCCTTTACTAGCGCGCTGAGATCGATGATTTCTAGCTCGCGCTGAGCACTCTCGCCAAGCTCGGCTAGAAGCAATAGGTCATGGATCAAGGTCTCCATGCGAGCAATCTCTGACGTAACCCTTCCGAAAGCTCGCTCTCTATCTTCATCAGAGGTCATCATGCCCTTGCTCAACATTTCAACATATCCTTTGATGACTGTCAGCGGTGTGCGAAGTTCATGCGAAGCATCACCGAGAAAAGCCTGCATCTTCTCTAGCGCAATCGCATCATCACGCTGCTTCAAGCGACGAATGTAAAGAGAGAACAAGAAGAATGCGAAGAGCGAAGTCAGGAATGTGATGAGAGCGACGGTGGTCAAGCCAGTCTTAAGTTTGCGATGCGCATCTGATGAAGATGCCGCAACGACAAGATAATCACCACCAGAAATTTCATGTGCTCTATACCGATAATCGTGAACTCCGTCTCCATCCCTCACTTTCTGAGTAGCCAACACAACTTGTGGGATTGAGATTTCATTAAAAAGCTCGATCGTTGATTCATTCACTGTTGTGACGGAGCCATCGCGGGAAATCAGAAAGAGCGAAACATCCAGTGAAAACTGATCGATGTGGAAGAGAGCGGCGCTGAGCTCTTGATTTGGAGATCGAATCGCATCATCGACCGTAGAGTTAATTGCAAGGTCGATAGCTTTGAGAGAGCTTTGATAACTCTGAACCGTAACAAAAGTACCGATAGTTGCTGTAAGAATTGTTGCGATGCTCAGAGTGACTAATCGCAACTTAGCCGTTGACGAGAGTTTCACTTCTTCTCAAGTTGTAATTGAAAGCCAACGCCGCGAACTGTTCTGATGCCCTCAAATCCATCTTTGTGGAGCTTCTTGCGAAGGTAGGAGATATACGTATCGACAACAGTTGTCTCTGTCTCGAAGTTAATTCCCCATACCTCTTCTAATAAATAACTCTTACTGAGGACACGCCCCTTGGATTCAAGAAGGACATGGAGCAATCTAAATTCGGTCGGCGATAAATCTATTACTTCATCGTTGAAGGTAACTTTGTGAGACTCTTCATCCAATGTAATTGGACCAACAGATAGGACGGTTGGTAGAACTTCCGTGAAGTGTGAACGACGCAATATCGCACGCACGCGGAGAACGAGCTCCTCAAGGCCAAAAGGTTTGGTGACATAGTCGTCAGCACCAAGGGTTAATCCGCGAGTGATATCTGCTCGATCGCCTCGGGCACTGAGCATCAGTGCTGGAGTATTGTCGCCATTTCCTCGAATGCGCTCGATGAATTCAAAGCCATCCATCAAGGGCATATTGATATCAACAATCAACAAGTCAGGCTTGACGGTGCGGAGCATGGTCTGAGCCACCATCGCATCTGCTGCGGCAACGGTTTCAAATCCTGCGAGCTTCAGGGCATCGGCGAGGAGCTCGCGTACTCCGGCCTCATCATCGATAATCATGATTAGTTGCGCCATACCCCAACTCTAGCGACACACATCATAGAAAAGCCTCTTTCACAGAATCTTCACATGATGCTCAGTCACAATGGGGCCATGAGAAGAGAGTGGAGCGTAAAGGCATCAATATTTGCCCTAGTTGTATCCCTCTTCGCACTCTCACCCATCAGCGCATACGGGGACTCAACTTCAACCCCCACACCTGATGCGTCACGCTCTGCTTTCGAGCAATACCGCATTGATCGTGAAATTTACTTAGCAGCCGTTAAGGAACGAAACGCCATCATTAGAAATATCAATATCACATTTAAGAGCGCATGCGACAAAGCAGCTTCTGATTTTAAGAGCGCAATGTCTGTTGCGAGAACCCCTGATCAAAAGAATGCAGCTATCACTGCACGCAAAAATGCAATTAGTGCTGCGATTGTTGTGCGCGATGATTCAATATCCGCTCTTGGCGCAGAACCAGTTCCTCCGGTCGAACCTATGAAACCATTTAAGGCTTCCAGTAAGAACAAATCTCGCTAATTAATCAGCGAGAGGCATAGTGCGAATGGTCTCGCGCTTGTGATCTTTGTTCTTTTCATGAATCTTGCGAATCTGTAATTCAATACTCTTAATTGCAACATCAAATGCTGCAACATCATTGAATTCAGATGCTTCCGCACGAAGAGCTGGCCCTGAACCATGTGAAGCAATTACTACATGGTGGGAATGCTTACCCTGGCGAGGGTTCTGCTCATGAGTTACTTCAACTTCGATGCGATCTATTTGCACGCTAAATCGCTCCATAGATTGGAGTTTCTCTTCTGCGATTGCCTGGAAGTCACTTGCAAGATTTGCATGACGTGTATGAATATTGATTTTCACTTCTCAAGGATGTCACTTCTTTATGGCAAATGTAAGAGGGAACGCATACGACTTAAAAAAGGTTAAGCATCCTCAAATTCATCTTCATCAATCCATGCATCAGACTCTGAATCTTCTTGCTTTTCAACCCAGCTAAGGAAAGTTGCGACAGCTTTGAAGGCGAGTACAGTCATCGTGATCGCAGCAAGGAGCCGTCGTATTGCTTTCATGGCTTAAAAATACTCTCTTTTACTTCAGATTGCCTGTTACTTTGATGTGAGTGCCTGAGAGATATCGCTCCAAATATCGTCCACATGTTCACATCCAACGGAGAGGCGAATGAGATTCTCTGGGACGCTCTCACTCTCTGCCGGCCAACGACGTCGGCGCTCCCAAGTGCTTTCGACTCCCCCAAGGCTGGTTGCATGTGCAATCAAGGTCGAGCCATCACAGACTCGTTCGGTTCCAGCGGCATCGCGGTCAATATCGAAAGAGATGATTGCGCCAAAGCCTGGATATCTCACAGTGGTGACCGATGGATGTGCATTCAATTTTTCTACAAGCGCACGGGCATTGGCTTCTGCGGCTCTGAATCGCAATGGGAAGGTGCGGATTCCGCGAAGGCCGAGCCATGCCTCAAATGGACCTGGGATTGCGCCGAGCAAAGTACGAGCTTCAGCCAATCGGTTGTGTAAGGCAGGATCTTTGACTGTCAATGAACCTAGGATGACATCGCTATGTCCAGGGAGATACTTGGTAACAGAGTTCATGGAAATATCTGCGCCGAGTTCGATGGGAAGTTGATTGAGAGCTGTAGCAAATGTGTTGTCGACCGCAACGCCCATATTGCGCTTCTTTGCCTCACCGATAATTACTGCAATCTCCGCTAACTCTAGACCGGGATTCGTTGGTGATTCAATCCAGAGGAAAGCCGCTCCGATAAGTGCTTCAAAAACATCTTTTGTATTTGCAATATCAACAAAGCGAACATCCAAGCGCCCCTGTTCGTGATATTTCTTGAGTAGCGCCATCGTTCCGCTATATCCCTGATCTGAAGCAACGACCGGCGCTCCATGTGGAAGTAGCGAGAATACTGCAGAGATTGCAGCCATTCCGGAGGAGAAGGCAAGCGTAGAGTTGCCGTGCTCGAGCAGAGTAATCGCCTCTTCAAGTGCGCTCCAGCTCTCGTTGCCGAATCTTCCATAACCCAAATCACCGTTGGCAACGAAAGTTGAGTTGAGTGAGATCGGCGCGTTCATGCCAGCACCAGGTTTATGAGCAGGACGCCCCGCGCTAATTGCGTTTGTTTCAGGGTGCCGTGAATTCATAGGCAAAGGATAGTCGCTCAGTGCAGTGCTTTCGCTACTCGATCAATCGCCTCAGTGATTATTTCCGGTGAAGTTGCAAAGTTCAAACGTACATAGCCGGCGAACTTCTCACCAAACCGAACTCCTGGCACAAAAGCCACCTTCGCATTTTCAAGAAGGTAACCTGCGGGATCGTCGCCGATTCCGTAGGCGCTGAAATCAATCCAGGCAAGGTAGGAGCAATGCGGCATGTGAGTCTTCGCCTGAGGTAATTTCTCTGTGACTAAGTCGATGACGAGTTTGCGGTTGATATCGAGTTGCGCCATGAGCTCATTGAGCCATGGTTCGCCCTCTTGGAAAGCAGCCACTGTGGCAAATGCACCCAGTAGCGAAGCGCGATAGTGAGTTGCTGGCGCGATGGCATCTAGACGTTGATGCATCTGGGCATTTTCCGTCACGATGATTGCGCACTTGAGGCCTGCAATATTCCAGCCTTTACTTGCAGCAGTCACGGTGATTCCGACTTGGCGTGCTTTATCTCCCAATGTGAGGAAAGGCGTGAACTTCTGCTCGGAGTATGTAAGTGGCGAGTGAATCTCATCGCTAATGATGATGACGTTATTCGCATCTGCAAGTTCAACAAGACGCTCTAGCTCGTCACGTGTGTAGACGCGACCTAGCGGATTGTGAGGATTGCAAATCAGGTGCACCTTGATTCCTGATTTATATGCTTTTTCGATTCCCGCCCAATCTAGGTGCCACGGCGAACCATTGATTTCTTCATCTGCACGAGTCAGTGGAACATCAACAATCTCGAGATGTGTCTCGTTGGCCCAGGTCCAGAAGTTGGGATATACCGGAGAGTTCAGAAGAATCTTGTCGCCATAATCGGTGATGACGCGAAGAGTCTCTACGATTCCGACACCAACATCTGCTGCGATTCGAATCTGTGATGGATCCGGGCGCCACCCGAATCGACGAGATGCAAAATCTGCAAATGCCTCCCCCATCTCGGGGATTGCACCGAGATAACCGAGATCGGATTTTTCCACCATCTCAGTCAAAGTGCGGCGGATGGGTTCTGCTACTGGGAAATCCATCTCTGCGACAGGGAGAGGCAGAACATCCTTAGGAAATGCTCTCCACTTTTCAGATTTGTGTGTTTGTAATTCGCTCAGCGGCACAAGATGAAAATCGCTCATGACCGGAAGTATTGCACTCCAGTCCACGAATCTCCATGATTGCCCATGTGCCTATCACCCCAATTACTGAAAAGTGGAGAGCATTTCCTAAGGATGTTCTACCTCTTCCTGTCGCAGAGATGGATTTTCCAGTAGCAGAACC
>NZ_JBJTMK010000059.1:0-10925 GCF_046070465.1 Candidatus Planktophila sp.
CTCAAGGCAGATTTCACAGAGCGCCTCACACGTTTGAAGAAGCTCGAGCAAGGTGCGCAGGCACGCGACCTCCTCGTTGAGAAGTTGCTCAATGAACTCACAATCGAAGTTCCAGACGATTTGGTGCTTGAAGAAGTTAACAGCCACCTCGAGGGTGAAGGCCGCTTGGAAGATGCTGTTCACCGCGCAGAAGTTGATAAGGAAGTTCGTGACGGCATTAAGTCAGAGTTCCTTCTTGATTCAATCGTGAAGGCTGAAGATGTTCAGATCACTGAAGTTGAATTAACTGATTACCTCGTTCGCATGTCACAGCGTTACGGGATGGGTCCAGAGCAATTCGCCCAGGAGCTCCAGAAAGCTGGACAGATCACACAGGTCATCGCAGAGGTCACTCGCGCTAAGGCGCTTGCATCAGTTCTCGCACGCATCTCAGTTGTCGATAAGAATGGCACAAAGATTGAACTCGAAGAACTTCGCACTCCGGCAGCTGCTGCAGCCGAAGCATCTGCTGAATAATCTTTAGCCGATAGCGAACATCTAGGGTTTTGACCCTAATTACCTCCAATTTGGGAAGCATTTTTGCCCTGCCATTGTTAAGGTCACTACATGCATTTTGCACCTATCGAGGTGCTCACAGTCGGAAGGAAGTACCGTGGATTTAATTAACCCACAGAACAGATCAGCAGCGGAGTCACCTCTCGGCTTAGGCGATCAGATTTATAGCCGCCTATTGCGCGAACGAATCATCTTCCTTGCAGGCGAAGTCCGCGATGAGATGGCAAACCAAATCTGCGCGCAGCTCCTCCTTCTTTCTGCAGAAGACCCAGAGAAAGACATTTACCTTTACATCAACTCTCCCGGTGGATCTGTCTACGCAGGTATGGCGATCTACGACACCATGAACTACATCAAGAACGATGTCGCAACTGTTGCAATGGGAATGGCTGCATCTATGGGTCAGTTCCTTCTTACAGCTGGAACAAAGGGAAAGCGTTACGCAACCCCACATGCGCGCATCTTGATGCACCAGCCACTTGGTGGAATCGGCGGAACAGCAACCGATATTCGCATTCAGGCAGAACAGATGGCGATTACAAAGCAGACACTTTCAGAGCTCAATGCAAAGCACACCGGTCAGCCGCTAGAGAAGATTCTTATCGATTCAGATCGTGACAACTGGTTCAATGCCAAGGATGCTCTCGAATACGGATTTATCGATCACATTGCAACAAGCGATGGACAGATTGCTGGAGGTAACAAGTAATGAAGCACATCTCAGATTTCGAAGCTCGTTACGTACTTCCAACCATTGAAGAGAAGACTGCTTACGGTTTCAAGCGCCTCGATCCATATACAAAGTTATTTGAAGAGCGCATCATCTTCTTGGGTCAGGCAATCGATGACACTGTTGCCAACGATGTTATGGCACAGCTTCTGACTCTTGAATCTATGGATCCAGATCGCGATATCTCGATCTACATTAACTCACCTGGTGGTTCATTTACAGCGCTGACAGCTATCTATGACACTATGCAGTTCGTTCGCCCTGACATTCAAACAATCTGCTTGGGTCAAGCAGCATCTGCTGCGGCGATCATCCTTGCCGGTGGAACAAAGGGAAAGCGCTATGGCCTCGAGCACTCACGCATTCTTATTCACCAGCCTTCATCTGAGGGTGGGGGGCAAGCATCTGATATCGAGATTCAAGCACGCGAGATCATGCGTATGCGTGGACTTCTCGAAACAATGCTGGCTAAGCACTCCAATAAGTCAGTGGAAGAAATCGAAGCCGATATCGAACGCGACAAGATTCTCACTGCAACAGAGGCGGTTGAGTACGGTCTTATTGATAAGGTCATGGCTTCGCGAAAGGCCAAGCCTTCCGCGTAGTAACTATTAGATAAGAGAGAGCCGGGTGCGATGCTAAAGAAATACTTCGCACCCGGCTCTCTCTTTTCCTATAAGGATTACCGCCGCTACTTTTTCTCAGCGCTCATCTTTGTACTTGGTTCGTCAGCTTTTCCGATCGCACTTGCGATCAGCATTCTCGACAATGGCGGAACAGCATCCGACCTTGGATTGATTCTTGCTGCGCGAGTATTGGCAGGAACTCTCTTCATGCTGGTCGGTGGCGTTTGGGCTGACCGATTGCCGCGCAAATGGGTGATGATCGGTGCTGATTCTTTTCGTGGAGCGCTTGCTCTCATTCTCGTCTTTATCTCAGCCAATCACATGCCGCTCTGGGCGATTGGCTTGTTAGTTTTTCTCATGGGTCTCGGCGATTCATTCGGTGCGCCAGCAGGCTCTGCGATCGTTCCAAGTCTTTTGCCGGATCACTTACTCCCGCAAGGTAATGTCGCTAAAGGCATTGTTGCCAAAGTTGGCACCATTGTTGGTCCAGGTGTTGGTGGAATTGCGGTGGCAACAATTGGCGCAGATTACACATTCGCCGTTACTGCAATCGCCTTCTTTATTGGAACCTCACTGCTCTTCCCAATCAAAGAGAAGCCTCGGCAAGAGATTCTTGAAGATAAACCTACATTTTTCTTCGAACTCAAAGAGGGCTTTAAGCTGGTCTGGGAGATTAAATGGATTGCAGCTTCAATCGCAATGGCTTCATTCCAGTTGATGGTGATTGTTGCAGCTGAGACCGTGTTGTTGCCGGTCATTACACGTCGCGAGTTCCACACAAATTCAACTTTTGCGATCTCAGCAGCGATGTTCAGTCTAGGCGGGATGATTTCTGCCATTGTTGCGATTAAATTGAAGACACAGCGCCCAGGACTTCTTGCAATTTCATGGTGGTCTCTTTTTGCTGTTGCGCCATTGGTTCTTGCTTTTCCCATCAGTCCTGCATTTGTCATCGTCGGTTATTTCATCGCTGGACTCTCCATCGGAGGCTGGGAGGCATATTGGGTAACGTCTGTTCAGCGTGAAGTTCCTCAAGATATGCAAGGCCGTGTCTTCAGCATTGACATGGTGGGTTCCGGTGGATTGATGCCACTTGGAATGGCACTTGTCGGACCAGTTGTTGCATTAATGGGGGAACGCTCATTCCTATTGTGGGCAATCGCATTCCATGTTCTCGTCTGTTACTTAGTTCTCCTTGTTCCGGGTGTTGCAGAGATGCGTGACCCACGACGCAGTTCTTCTCAAGGCGAACAAAGTCAGGCTTAATTCAAGCCACATAAACTGCGCGTAAAAACTATATTTACCCCCATGTCCACACGTATTGGCGAGGCGAACGACCTCTTGAAGTGCTCTTTCTGCGGCAAGACCCAGAAGCAAGTTAAGAAGCTCATTGCAGGTCCAGGTGTTTATATCTGTGACGAATGCATCGACCTCTGTAATGAAATCATCGTTGAAGAGCTATCGGAACAAAATTCACTTGGACTTGCAGAACTTCCAAAGCCACAGGCCATCTTTGAATTTCTCGATCAGTATGTCATCGGTCAAGACCGCGCAAAGAAGTCTCTCTCTGTCGCTGTCTACAACCACTACAAGCGTGTTCAATCTGGTGAAGGTCGCACAGAGGATGGAATCGAACTCGCGAAGTCGAACATCCTTCTGCTCGGTCCAACAGGATGCGGCAAGACGCTCATGGCGCAGACCCTTGCTCGCATGCTCAATGTTCCATTTGCAATCGCTGATGCAACAGCGCTCACTGAAGCGGGTTATGTTGGTGAAGATGTCGAAAACATTTTGCTCAAGCTTCTCCAGGCATCTGATTACGATGTGAAGAAAGCCGAGACTGGAATCATCTACATCGACGAAATCGATAAGGTTGCTCGCAAGGCAGAGAACCCATCAATCACCCGCGATGTTTCAGGTGAGGGTGTGCAACAAGCGCTGCTCAAGATTCTTGAAGGCACTGTTGCATCTGTTCCACCGCAGGGTGGACGTAAGCACCCACATCAAGAATTTATCCAGATTGATACAACAAATGTCCTCTTTATCGTCGGTGGAGCATTTGCTGGCCTCGATAAGATCATCGAATCTCGCAGCGGTTCTGCAGGAGTTGGCTTTAACGCAGAACTACAGAAGGCTGAAGATAAGAACCGGAAAGACATCTTTGCTGATGTAATGCCAGAAGATTTGTTGAAATTTGGAATGATTCCTGAATTCATCGGACGTCTTCCGGTTATTACCAGCGTTGAAAATCTTGATAAGCCTGCCTTGATGCAGATTCTGACCGAGCCAAAGAATGCTTTGGTAAAGCAGTATCAAAAGCTCTTCAACCTCGATGACGTCGATCTTGAATTCACACCAGAGGCACTTGATGCTGTTGCAGAGCTTGCGCTCTCACGCGGTACAGGTGCTCGTGGTCTTCGCGCCATCATGGAATCAGTCCTGCTTGGGGTTATGTACGAAGTCCCAAGCCGCACTGATATTGCAAAGGTCATTATCGAAAAGGATTGCATCGACTCCAATGCGCCAGCGACTTTGGTAGAGCGCACTGACCAAATGCCGAAGCGAGCATCCCGTCGCGAGAAGAACTCTGAGGAAAAAAGCGCTTAATCAGCCCGCTAGAATGCGTGTATGACGAAGCGCGAACTCGCTCCATCCTTTGTACCTGCTGACATCGAACCACGGATGTATCAGCACTGGGTTGATTCTGGTTATTTCACAGCAGATTCATCATCACCAAAAGAGCCGTTCACGATTGTTATCCCTCCTCCCAATGTGACTGGCAACCTCCACATCGGTCACGCCCTCGATCAAACTTTGCAGGATTGCCTCACACGCATGAAGCGCATGCAGGGCTATGAAGCTCTCTGGCTTCCAGGTATGGACCACGCAGGTATCGCGACTCAGAACGTTGTCGAAAAGCAATTAGCAGCGCAAGGTGTCACTCGTCATGATCTTGGTCGAGAAGAGTTTGTGAAGAAAGTGTGGGAGTGGAAGGCCGAATCCGGTGGACAGATTCTCGGACAGATGAAGCGTCTCGGAGATTCAGTTGATTGGACTCGCGAAGCATTCACAATGAACGAGACTTTGTCACAAGCTGTCCTCACAATTTTCAAAAAGCTCTACGACCAAGAGCTCATCTACCGCGCAGAGCGCATCATTAACTGGTGCCCACGCTGCCTTACAGCTCTTTCAGATATTGAAGTAGAACACAGTGACGATGAAGGAGAGCTTGTCTCTATACGTTATGGCTCTGGTGATTCAGAAATCATTGTTGCAACAACACGAGCAGAAACAATGCTCGGCGACACAGCAGTGGCAGTTCATCCAGATGACGAGCGCTATGCCCACATGATTGGTAAGACAGTTACCGTTCCATTGATCAATCGCGAGATTCCCGTTGTCGCTGATGCTCACGTTGATCCAGCATTCGGAACTGGTGCGGTCAAGGTAACACCTGCACACGATCCCAATGACTTTGAAATCGGACTTCGCCATCATCTCGAAAACCTCGTCATCCTTGACGCGGATGCAAAGGTTGTTAACTCCATCAGCACTTTCGACGGCATGGATCGATATGAGGCGCGTAAGGCCGTTGTTGAAGCACTTCGTACCGAAGGTCGTATCGTTGCCGAGAAGCGTCCTTACATTCACGCTGTTGGACATTGCTCACGTTGCGATACAACAGTCGAGCCACGTCTTTCAAAGCAATGGTTCGTCAAGGTTGCACCTCTTGCAAAGGCAGCAGGTGATGCTGTTCGCGACGGTCGGGTAAAGATTGAGCCAGAAGAGCTTGCACCGCGTTACTTTGAATGGGTTGATGGAATGCACGACTGGTGTATTTCGCGTCAGTTGTGGTGGGGACACCGCATCCCTGTTTGGTATGGACCAAATGGTGAAGTCATTGTTGTTGGCCCTGGCGAAAGCGCTCCGGCAGGTTACGAGCAAGATCCCGATGTCCTCGATACTTGGTTCTCATCTGCACTGTGGCCATTCTCCACTCTTGGCTGGCCAAATAACACAGAAGATTTGAAGAAGTTCTATCCGACGAGCGTCCTTGTTACGGGCTATGACATCTTGTTCTTCTGGGTTGCCCGCATGATGATGTTCGGACTCTTTGCAATGGATGGAGTTCCTCCATTTGGAACAATCGTCCTGCACGGACTCGTGCGCGATCAATTCGGTAAGAAGATGTCCAAGTCAAAGGGCAACGTCGTTGATCCATTGGAATTTATTGATAAGTACGGAGCAGATGCTCTGCGCTTTACCCTGGCTCGTGGTTCTAACCCAGGTAAGGATCAGGCTTTGGCAGAGGATTGGATTGCAGGTTCACGTAACTTTGCGACCAAACTCTGGAACGCAACTCGTTTTGCAATGATGAACGGAGCGACAGTCGAAGGTGACTTGCCTCCTGTTTCATCACTTAATGCAATCGATCAATGGATCCTTTCGAGACTTTCAGAGACAACAGCTGAATACAGCGAGCTTCTCTCAACTTACGAATTTGCTCGTGCAAGCGAAGTGATCTATCACTTTGCATGGGACGACCTCTGTGACTGGTACCTCGAGCTTTCCAAGGAAGCATTTGCATCTGGAAACGCTCAGGCAACTCAGCGCGTATTGGGCCACGTTCTCGACCAGCTCTTCCGCTTACTTCATCCAGTAATGCCATTTATTACAGAAGAGCTCTGGACGACATTTACCGGCGGCGAGACTCTTATGACTGCTGCATGGCCGGTTTCAGAAGTATCTCACCGTGATAAGGCCGCAGAAGAGTTAATTACACAGCTGCAACGTGTAATTACAGAGGTGCGTCGCTTCCGTAATGATCAAGGTGTAAAGCCAAGCCAGAAGATTCCTGGTCGGTTTATCGCTCCTGCAGATGTTGCACAGTATTCATCTGCAATGGCTTTCTTGCTTAAGCTCGAACTCGGTGACTTCATACCAAGTGCTTCTGTTGAAATCGGAAACATCAAGTGTGAACTCGACTTGTCTGGCGCAGTAGATGTCGAAGCAGAGCGCTCACGTCTTGAGAAAGATCTCGCTACAGCGAAGAAGGATCTTGCTACCGCTGAAGTGAAGCTGAACAACCAAGGCTTTATGGCGAAGGCACCAGAAAACGTAGTCGCAGAAATTCGCGAACGCCAAGCAGCAACGACTGCAGATATCGAACGCATCACTGCACAATTGGCAGCTCTGAAGTAATGACTGCAATTACACCTGACGATCACGAGCGCATCGACGCAATCGAAGAAGCGCTTCTTAAGCGCTGGCCAGAGACTCGTATCGCTCCAACGCTCGAACGCATTGCAGCACTTGTAGATGCTCTTGGCTCTCCTCAGCTGACGTATCCCACGATTCATGTGGGTGGCACAAACGGAAAGACCACTACAGCGCGCATGATTGATTCGCTTCTCTTTGAGATGGGTCTTCGTACGGGGCGTTTTACCTCACCGCACCTCGAGTCATATCTCGAGCGGATCTCCATCAATGGTCAGCCAATTGATCCCAAGGCGATGATCTTTTCCTATAACGACATCGCTGCTTATTTAGATTTCATAGATTCAAAATTCGATACACCAATCTCATTCTTCGAAGCGATGACAGCGTTGGCTTTTGCCGCCTTCGCAGAACACCCCATCGATGTTGGCGTGATTGAAGTGGGCATGGGAGGCGAGTGGGATGCCACAAACGTTGTTGATGCAGATGTTTCAGTAATTATGCCTATCGACCTCGACCATACCGAGTACCTAGGTAACACAATCTCTGAGATCGCAAAGACAAAGGCTGGCATTATTAAAGAGGGCGGTTATGTTGTACTTGCTCAGCAGCAGCCAGAGGCAGCAGTTGAGCTTTTAAAGAAGGCCGCTGAAGTTGGAGCAGATATTGCACGTGAAGGCGTTGAATACCTCATTGAATCTCGCGCAGTTGCAGTTGGTGGTCAAGTTCTCACGATTAAGACTCCAAAAGATACTTACGAAGAAATCTTCCTTCCGTTGCATGGCAAGCACCAGGCATCTAATGCCGCTGCAGCCTTGGTCGCTGTTGAAGCATTCTTCGGTGACCAAGAACTAGATTATGAAGCGGTCCTTGCAGGCTTTGCTAATGTTCAATCACCAGGCCGATGCGAAGTTCTTCATCGCGACCCAACGATCATTATTGATGCTGCTCACAATCCCCATGGTGCAAAAGCAATCACTGAGACGATTAACAATGAATTCACATTTGATGAAGTTATCGGAATAGTTGCTGCGATGGGGGACAAAGACGTTCAAGGCGCTCTCGTCGAATTTGAGAAAGTCATGGACTCGGTCATCGTGACCAAGAATTCATCTTCACGTTCAATGCCAGTCGAGGAGATTGAAAAGATTGCAACGTCTATCTTTGGCGCCGATCGAGTCTTTGCTGCAGATAATCTTGAAGCGGCAATTGAGAAGGCCATTAAGGATTCAGTGCGCCCTCTCAGTGAAGAGACACTGGGAATCCTGATTACCGGTTCTGTTGTTACGGTCGGCGAAGCTCGCACCATTGTTCGCAAACGTTTTGCTAAGGAAGGCGCATAATGCGGATACTCGGTTCAGCAGTTCTCGCGATGGAAGCGCTCGTCATGGGATTTGCAGTTCTGATTGCAAAAGATCACCACAGCTCTTCAGCGATAATTGCCGGGCTAGCTCTTGCTCTTCTCTTGCTATTGACTCCAGGAATCCTCAAGAAGAAGAGTGGCTGGATTCTCGGCTCGGCCTTGCAGATTCTGATAATTGCCTATGCCTTGATTGTGCCTTCGATGATATTTATCGGCATTCTCTTCGCTGGCCTTTGGATTGCCGCCATGGTTGTAGGTCGAAAAGGTGAGGCCGCCCGTGCCACCCTTCTGGCTCAGGCTGAAAATCCTGGTGGTGTGGGGCACCCCTAACCCCCAATAGAATGGGCGAGTGAGTACTTTAGAAAAGACACTTGTCCTCGTTAAGCCAGATGGCGTAGCTCGTGGTTTGGTCGGCGAAATTATCGGCCGCATCGAACGTAAAGGCTACTCAGTCACTCAGTTGCGCATGCTTCAGGCAGATCGCGCACTTCTAGAACAGCACTACGCAGAACATCAAGGTAAGCCATTCTTCGAACCACTCGTGGAGTTCATGTTGTCTGGCCCAATTGTTGCTCTGGTGGTCGAGGGCAATCGCGTCATCGAAGGTTTCCGCAACATTGCCGGTACAACAGACCCAACAGTTGCAGCACCAGGCACAATCCGCGGCGATCTCGCACGCGATGCCGGCACAAAGGTCACACAGAATCTCGTTCATGGTTCAGATTCAACAGAATCTGCTGCTCGTGAAATAGCAATCTTCTTTGGAGGTAAGTAATGTCAAGCAAGATGTCTTTTATCGGTCGCGATATGGCGGTCGATCTCGGTACTGCTAACACGCTTGTCTATGTTCGCGGTCGCGGCATCGTTCTTAACGAGCCTTCAGTAGTTGCAGTTAACCAAGACACTGGCGGAATTCTCGCGGTTGGTATCGAAGCAAAGAAGATGATTGGCCGTACACCGGGCAACATCGTTGCAATCCGTCCACTCAAGGATGGCGTTATTGCAGACTTCGACACAACAGAGCGCATGCTTCGTTACTTTATTCAGAAGGTACACAAGCGCAGCTACTTGGCTAAGCCACGTATCGTTGTGTGCGTTCCATCAGGTATTACTGGTGTCGAACAGCGCGCGGTAAAAGATGCAGGTTACGCAGCAGGTGCACGCAAGGTTTACATCATTGAAGAGCCAATGGCAGCAGCAATTGGTGCAGGTCTTCCAATTCACGAGCCAACAGGAAACATGGTCGTTGATATCGGAGGCGGAACAACTGAAGTTGCAGTGATTTCACTCGGTGGAATCGTGACAGCTCTCTCAATCCGCGTAGGTGGAGATGAGCTCGATCAGTCGATTATTAACTGGGTAAAACGCGAATATTCACTTCTTTTGGGTGAGCGCACCGCTGAAGAGATCAAGATGGCTATCGGTTCTGCATTCCCACTTCAGGGTGAGAACGATGCTGAGATTCGTGGGCGCGATCTCGCAACAGGTCTTCCAAAGACAATCGTTGTGACAGCTGCAGAGATCCGCAAGGCGCTTGAAGAGCCTGTAAATGCGATCGTTAACGCAGTGAAGGGAACACTTGATAAGTGTCCACCAGAGCTATCTTCAGATCTCATGGATCGCGGAATCGTTCTTACAGGTGGAGGAGCACTTCTTAAGGGACTCGACGAACGTCTTCGTCGCGAAACTGGAATGCCAATTCACATTGCAGACCGTCCACTTGATGCAGTCGTTGAAGGATCCGGTAAGTGCATTGAAGAATTCGAAGCCCTTGAAAAGGTTTTGATTTCCGAGCCACGTCGCTAAAGGTCCGTCACTCGTGCGTTATGGTGGCGACAATCGCGGTCGTTTACTACTCATAGTATTAATTGTTACATCGCTATTTTTGATCACACTCGATCTTCGCGGCGTGCAGTTAATCGACAGTATTCGCACAGGCACTCAGACTGCACTGACGCCAGTTCAGCGCGCAGGTTCTTGGATTGTCTCTCCATTCCGCAACTTCATCTCTGATGTCACCCACCTTGGTCGCACTCGCAATCAAATTGAGAAGTTGAAGGCAGATAACGATGCGCTACGACTGGCTCTTCTTAATCGCAAAGTTGCCGATGCTGAGTTAAGTCAATTGAAGAACGTACTTGATCGTGCAGGCAATGGTGGCTTTAAAGTTGTTGGCGCAAAGGTTATTTCTCAGGGTGCCAGCACATCATTTACACAGACAATCACTATTGATGCAGGAAGCAAATCTGGAATTCATACAAACATGACCGTAATTTCGGGCCTCGGATTAGTGGGTGTCGTCAAGATTGCCTATGCCAATAGCGCTGTTGTGCAGCTGGCATCAGACCCAGCGTTTCGTGTAGGTGCACGTATTGCTGGCACGCAACAAATTGGAATTCTCAGCGGCCAAGGCACTCGCAAGGGTGTTTTGCAA
>NZ_JBJTMK010000060.1:0-4568 GCF_046070465.1 Candidatus Planktophila sp.
TCTTGCAAGCCTGCAATGTGACCGTTAGCAAGGCCTCCAAGCGCACCGACGAGGATGATGGCAGCAGCGCTAACGACTCCCCCTGTGTGAGCCAAACCTTCTTTAATGGCATCTGTAGTGGATTCACCTTTATCGCGCGCCTCGCGCATACGAGAGACGATAAAGACTTCGTAATCCATAGATAAGCCGAAGAGAACTGCAAAGAGGAAGACTGGCACCCAGCCCTCGATTTGAGGCACGTGATAAGTCCCAAGAATTGGCGATAACAAGCCAAATCTAAAGACGGCCACCAACAAGCCATAGGTAGCAGCTAGAGAAATGAGATCAAGGAGAACTGCAACCAAAGGCAGAATTAATGATCTAAATGACCTAATCAACAAGAAGTAAGCAATAGCCAAAGCAGCTATAAAGATAATCGGGAAAGTGCTGTAAACAACCTTGAGAAAGTCGACACCTTGGGCTGCTGCTCCTCCAACGTATATTGAGGCAACTTGAGATAGCTCTGAATGTGGAATGTAATCTTCGCGAAGACGTTGAATAAATGCCTTTGACTCTTCAGAACCAAATTCATGGATTCCCATAATAAAGATACGTTGGTATTGACCCGTAGGGTCAACAAATTGCGGAGTGCTGTCAGCTTGTCCACCCAGGACTGCATCATCGACAATGACACTGAGTCCCAGCTTGGTGCGCATCCTTACATTCTCCGGAAGCAAGGCTTGACCTGGCTTTCCATAATCAATCACAATCACAGTTGGAGTTACGAGTCCCGGGCCGACGCGATTGACTACAAAGTTCAGACCTTGAGCTGATTCAATATTAGTTGGAATGGCGCGCAGCGAAGTCGGTGTCAGTTGAAGCCATGCAACGGAAGATGCCGCAAACAGCAAGACAAGAACGCCACTGACGAGAACCTGCCATGGTCGCTTGATCACAAGCGTTGCAATCTTTGCCCACAGCCCTTGCATCTCATCGCTGGCATTGAATGCGCCCTTAATGAAGTGTGGCTTTACTCCCTTTGCTCCTAGGTAATACAACATAACCGGCTGCAACGTCAGAGCAGCGAGGACGGAGACCACAGGGACTACCAGACCTGCAGCGCCGAGAGAGCGAATAAATGGAATCGGTACAAGGAAGAGCGTCGTAAGCCCTATAGATGCTGTCAGACCTGAGAGCAGGACTGTACGTCCGGCAGTAGCCATCGTACGAACGACTGCGCCTTCGCGATCAGATGGATCAATCTTGATTTCGGCAATAAATCGATGGGTGATCAGAATTGAATAATCGATAGCAAGGCCAAGGCCAATAAGTTCTACAACATTTGGAATGTAGAGCACCATTAAAACGTGGTCTGCCAAGAGAAAGACCGCAGATATCGCAGCAGCAATGGTGGCCCCCGCAGTAATAAATGGAATTACCACTGCGCGAGACAGCCCGAAGATGAGAATCAAGATAAAGATTGCAATCCCTATCGCAAGGACTCCACCGCCCTTTAAATCTGAGCTCAGGATTGGTTCGAAGTCACCTTGAATTGCAGGCGGTCCGGTGACCATTGCGCCTTTCAAACCTTCTGATACAAGAGCTGCGCGAAGATCCCCAGTTAACTGTGCGGCATCTTTGAGGTTGAGCGAAGTTCCGATTCCCGTATAGAGAATTCCTTCAAGAACTTTGCTCTGGATCACCTTGCCCGTGGGAATGGATTTTGCAGCGTTGGCCACCTTTGATTTGAATACATCAATCTCTTCAGTCGTTGCGTGCGTGAAGGGATAGACAACGGTAAAAGTTCCCTCAGAATTTTCACCGAAGTTCTTGACTGTGATCTCTTCCGCTTTTGTGGAATCTGACCCTGGCACAGCCAGTGATGTTGAAAGCTTGGCGTTCACACCTAACGAAGCAAAGACTCCAAAAATCGCAACTGCAATCCAAGCGACGATGACAGCGACTCGAAGGCGAATTATCTGTCGCGTGATGTAAGCAAGCATTTATTTCGCAAATTTAGGGAGGTGCAAATCAAATTGAATTGAAAAGAATCTGGTTGCAATCACAACAAAGCCGCCCATGATTACTGCAGGGATTTGTGCGACATTGAGTGCAATGAGGGCAACAAAAGTGCTCGCACCCATCAACGCGCTTGTGCCGATTGTCTCTCTGTGAAGTAGCACTGGCTCTACTTGGCAAAGAACATCGCGAAGCAAACCACCAGTAACAGCTGTGATGACACCAAAGATGATGGATGAGTACCAAGGAATATTGATTTCAAATGCGAGCTGAGTTCCTGACATCGTCGCGGTTGCGAGCGCAAAAGTGTCCATCGCTAAGAGCGTCTTGCCGACGTGGGTAACACGACGGAAGGTTAAGGTGATGATAACCGCTGCCAAGACTGAAGCCAGAATCCAAGGATCGGTAATCCAGACCGGCATGATGCCCAAGAAAACATTGCGCAGAGTGCCACCGGAGATTGAGGCAATGGTGGCAATGAAAGTTATGCCTCCGTAATCCAAGCCACGATCCGCTGCGACTCGGGCACCGACGAGAGCGAAGACAAATGTCGACAAGAGGTCGAGCGCATGGAGCAGAGTCATAGGTGCAGTTTAATCACTGAACAATTCTGAAAATTGGTTTCAATTGGGTTACAAAACTCTCATCTCCCTTCCAAGGCCCGTCAAGCCTAACTAGGCTCACACATTATGAGCACGCGCCAGAAGACCATCGATGCTGCCCGTAAGAGGCTCGCTAGCAACCTGAAGAGCGACCCAGGCCTTCCTGATCTCTTGCTTCGTTATGACCGGTGGGCCCAAGACCTCTATGACGGCCTGGCAGCGGTCTATCCAGCTGAATCAACCATGGAGAAGATTGTTGACGTCATCGCTGGGATCTTTGCAGCTCGCACTCAAGAATTACGTGACCGCGATCAGTCGCGCATCCTCGCCCCCGATTGGTTTCAATCACCGAATGCCGTGGGTTATGTCGCTTATGCAGATCTGTTTGCTGGTGACCTGAATGGGATTCGAAAGAAGATCGACTACTTAGAAAATCTAGGAATTACATACCTGCACTTGATGCCACTTCTTACCCCGCGGCCATCACCCAACGATGGTGGTTACGCGGTGATGGATTACCGGACAGTGCGAAAAGATTTAGGATCGATGAAAGATTTATCGAAGCTCTCATCAGAACTACACGAATCAGGGATTTCACTCACCCTCGATTTAGTTCTTAACCATGTTGCAAAAGAACACGAGTGGGCAGAGAAGGCAAAGGCCGGAGATCAGAAGTATCGCAACTACTTCTACGCATATGATGACCGCATAATTCCAGATCAATTCGAGAAGACTCTGCCAGAGATTTTTCCAACATTTGCGCCAGGTAACTTCACCTTTAATGAAGAGTTGAAGGCATGGGTCTGGACTACATTTAATGATTACCAATGGGATGTAAATTGGTCCAACCCCGATGTCTTCCTCGAATACGTCGACATCATCGGCTACCTCGCTAATCAAGGAGCCGACTGTGTGCGCTTGGATGCAATTGCATTTATTTGGAAACGCCTTGGCACCGATAGTCAAAACCAACCTGAGGTCCATGCAATTACACAGGCACTTCGCGCCGCGGCTCATATCTCAACCCCATCACTGATTTTTAAAGCTGAAGCGATCGTTGGACCGAAGGATGTTGTTCATTACCTTGGGCAAGGCGACCATGCAGGAAAAGTTTCTGATATCGCCTACCACAACAGCCTGATGGTGCAGATCTGGTCTGCACTTGCATCACGTGATGGCCGATTGATGGCACATGCACTCTCAAAGTTTGCCCCGGTTCCGACAACTTCCGGCTGGGCCACCTATCTGCGCTGCCACGATGATATTGGCTGGGCAATTGATGATGCTGATGCGAGTGAACTTGGCATTAACCCATATGCGCATCGTGGCTTCCTGGCAGAGTTTTATGCCAATGAATTCGAAGGCTCCTTTGCTCGCGGTGTTCACTTCCAATCAAATCCGACAACAGGCGATCGCCGAACATCAGGTAGCGCTGCAAGCCTGATTGGTATTCATGCTGCAATTGAGAATAAGGATGCACCTGCACTGCAGACCGCCATCGATCGCTTGAAATGTGCATATGCAATGGTCTTTGGCTTCGGTGGCCTCCCGCTTCTTTATATGGGCGATGAATCCACCGGTTATCTTCGGCCTTCGATGGGTTCTTGAGGAAGCTCATGTCATTGACCATGCCGAGTTCATCGCCCATATAAAGAAGCGGCAGCCCACCAAAGCCAAAGACCATTGCATATGCGCACTTCAAGCGATCGATAGCAGTCTGCAGAGCAGGTGCATCCTTCTTCTCTATTGCAGCTTGAATACCAATCAAGCTTGCGGCGCTCCCTGATGTTCGGCGATCGCCTGTTGTTGGATTTGATTGGAAGTGAACGCCGCGAGCGAAGGAACCTTCGAATTCATTGGCATAGAACTCTGCAAGGAAGCCGCGATGGGCATATGGATTAATGCCAAGTTCACTTGCATCAGCATCATCGATTGCCCAGCCAATGTCATCGTGGCAGCGCAGATAGG
>NZ_JBJTMK010000061.1:0-21957 GCF_046070465.1 Candidatus Planktophila sp.
CAGGAACAGGCTTTCCCCAATACTTCTCATTTTCATATGACTTCCGCTTTGTAACCGCGACTTCTTCACGCCATTCAACCAAGCGCGGGCATTGGCGACATTTCACAATCGCCTTATCAAGAAGTTCTAACTTCTTATACAAGCGACCAAGCCATTCCATCCAGAATGTCTGATTCAGAAGCGACAAACTCGGTTGCCCCAGTTGCGAGCATGATGCGATCGAGAACGAGAGAGCCCGCACCAATCACATCAACGCGACCTGGGTGCATATACCCGTGTGCCGCCCGTTCTTCGCGGGATTCACGGAGAAGCTCTGTAGAGATCTGATGTGTGCGCTCAGCGCTAATGCGAGAAAGATGAATTGCGTAGCGATCGTAAGCTGGCAAATCTAGAGCTGCCGCTGCAATAGTTGTTGCGGTACCGGCAACCATGATGACTGTCTTCGCCTCAGTAATGGGCACTGTCTTTGCAGCTTGGCGGATGTTTTCATCAATGTCTTCGATGGCAGACGCAATCTGCCCTGGATCTGGCTGGTCTCCTGTGAAATGGCGCTCGGTCATACGAACACAACCAATGTTCATGCTGCGTGCAGCCTCAACAGAATCTGTACCGAAGACGAACTCTGTCGATCCACCTCCGATATCAATTACGAGGAATGGACCTTGAGATTTATCGAAATCTTTAGTTGCTCCCGCGAAAGAAAGTGCTGCTTCAACTTCACCAGCGATTACTTCTGGTTCGATACCTAAGCGCTCTTTAACACCGTCGATAAAGAGTGCACGATTTGTAGCATCTCGTGTAGCGCTTGTTGCACAGAAGCGAATCTTTTCAACGCCGCGCTTTGCGATCTCAGCGGCGTAGAGTTCTACTGCTGCAAGTGTGCGAGCAATCGCATCGGGATGAAATGCACCGGTCTTATCAACGCCTTGGCCGAGACGGACGACCTCCATCTGGCGAGTGATTTCTCGGAAATTATTGCCATCGATGTCAGCAATTAAAAGCCGGATTGAATTGGTGCCACAATCAATAGCCGCTACTCGCATGGAAGAAACTTCCACCACTCGGGCAATCTCTCGAGAGCTTCGTCTCCCAGTGGATTGACTCCTTTGCCAGCTGAAAGTGAGTGCGCAACAAGGGAATGTAGGCACTTCACTCGATCGGGCATTCCACCAGCCGAAATGTTCTCCACCTCTGGAACATCGATTCCCAGTGCGCTGCGGGATGCGATGTAATCATCATGTGCTGCTGCATATTCGCCGGCAAGTACTGCATCAGTCTTTAACCGTTCATTCATCTCACCCATCAATCCTGTTGTTTCCAGGGTAGATATAGCCGCTGTAAGGCGTGGGCATGTTGCATAATAAAAAGTTGGGAAAGGCTCACCATTACTTAAACGTGGTGGCGTTTCAACAACAGCAGCTTTGCCGCATGGGCAACGGTAAGAAATTGCATGGACATCGCGAGGAGTTCGACCGAGCTGGCGCTCGATGACATCGAGATCTTCTTGTGTTGGGACCCTGCTGTCGGTCACTGTTTACCTGATTCTGTTACGGATGCGATCATTCTTGTGTACCAAGGTTGACCTTCTGGGAGGTTTTCAACAACGCTGATGCCATTGTTATTTGGATCTTGAGAATCGTCACCACCTGTGATGATGTACTGACGCTCGCCCGGCATCACAAAGTGAAGCCGTTCACGAGCTTGAGATTTAATGTAATTCGGATCTTGCCACAGCGTTAATTCCTTGCGAGCTTCTGCAAGAGCTGCATAATCGCTGGAGAGCTGTGCCTCTAAAGCACTGATCTGTGCGCGCTGTGTGAAGTAATTCTTAATAGGTGGCGCAAGGAAAAGTGCGAGAGCAAAGAAGATTGCGGCAATAGCAAAGGTCCGACCAGATCCCTGGTTGCGATTGAAATTTAAGTTACGTGAACGGTAACTCTTCTTTCGCGCACCAGAGGATCGACGGACCATTGCCTAGCCTTTAACTCTTTATGCCTTGAAGCGTGGGAATGCCTGGCGGCCTGCGTACACAGCGCCGTCAGAGAGTTCCTCTTCAATGCGAAGAAGCTGGTTGTACTTAGCTACGCGCTCTGTACGTGATGGAGCACCAGTCTTGATCTGACCACAGTTTGTTGCAACTGCGAGATCAGCAATTGTGGTGTCTTCTGTTTCACCTGAACGGTGAGACATCATGCTGCGGTAGTTAGCGCGGTGTGCAAGATCTACTGCATCGAGAGTCTCGGTCAAAGTACCAATCTGGTTTACCTTCACGAGAAGAGCGTTAGCTGTGTCTGTGTCGATTCCCTTTGCAAGACGTGTTGGGTTTGTTACGAACAAGTCGTCTCCAACAATCTGAATCTTTGAACCGAGTGAAGCTGTCATTGACTTCCAGCCATCCCAGTCTTCTTCATTAAGTGGATCTTCAATTGAAACGATTGGGTATGACGCTACCAAGTCAGCGTAGTAAGCAATCATTTCATCAGATGAAAGAGTCTTACCTTCGAACTTGTACTTACCTGCATCGTGGAACTCTGTAGCTGCAACGTCCATCGCAAGTGCGATATCGGAACCTGGCTTGAAGCCCGCTGCTGAGATTGCCTCGATGATGAGATCGAGCGCTGCACGGTTTGAATCAAGGTTTGGAGCAAATCCACCCTCGTCGCCAACAGATGTAGCGAGTCCGCGCTTCTTCAGTACCGCCTTCAGTGCATGGTAAATCTCTGCGCCCCACTGAAGTGATTCGCGGAAAGTTGGTGCACCGATTGGAGCAATCATGAACTCTTGAACATCAACGTTTGTATCAGCATGTGCCCCACCGTTCAGGATGTTCATCATTGGAACTGGAAGTACGTGTGCGTTTGGCCCACCTACATAGCGGAACAATGAGAGATCCGATGACTCTGCTGACGCCTTTGCAACTGCAAGTGAAACACCGAGAATTGCATTTGAACCGAGGCGTGACTTATTAGGAGTGCCATCAAGTGCGATCATCTCTGAGTCGATGAGGCGCTGATCCTGTGAGTCGTAACCTTCGATTGCTGGTGCGATCTCATCGTTGACGTATGCAACTGCCTTGAGAACACCCTTACCGAGGTAGCGCTTCTTATCGCCGTCGCGAAGCTCTGAAGCTTCGAATGCACCAGTTGATGCTCCGCTTGGAACAGCAGCACGAGCCTGAGTGCCATCTTCGAGTTGAACTTCTACTTCTACTGTTGGATTTCCACGAGAATCGAGAATTTCACGGGCGCCGATTGCTTCGATAATTGCCACTAGAGGGTGCTCCTTCGAGGTTTGCGATGTGTGTTGAAAAACTTGAGATATCAGCGCTCACCATTGAGCGTCCTGGGGCAATCTTACCGTGACTATTCAGCTCTGATTGGAGCGCGAAAGCTGCTCAATCATCGCCCGTGCCTGCGCACGGAGCGCCAATTCAGGGTCAATTTCATGCTGATAGGCCCATGCGATTACTGAGGCGAGAGCCTTGCCGACCGACTCCTCTGTCGCCGGAATTGAGTCCTCGAAGGGTTCAATCTCAAGTGGCGTTCCATATTTATCTGCGCGGTAAATTAACTTGGAAACGAGAGGAAGCGCCGGCTGAGACATTGCGACTCCATCAATTGCCGATGTGCGCCCTTTCTCTTTTGCCTTGATTGCCTCCCAATTTTCAATAATCTCTTCCGTACCACTTACCTCAAGACCAGCAAATACATGTGGGTGGCGACCAATCAACTTATCTGCAATAGCGCCTGCAACATCATCGATGGTGAATGGATCGGTTGGATGATCCTGTGCGATTCGCGAATGGAAGTAGACCTGCAATAAGACGTCGCCGAGTTCTTCTCGCATTCCAACACGATCTTCAGTCTCGATTGCATCGATGAATTCATATGATTCTTCGAGGAGATACTTTATTAACGAATCGTGAGTTTGTTCGGCATCCCATTCACAACCGCCAGGTGAGCGCAACCGATCCATAACTTCTACAAGACGTAGAAGTTCAGAACCAAATACGCGATCTGACATTAGAACTTAATTTGTTGCGTTTGACTTAACTGCATCGCCCGCAGAATCAGTGGCAACAATGTCACCTACTGCATCATCCCAAGTTCCGTAACGTGGATTGATCTTGATTTTGAGTTCTTTTGTCTTAGCTGTAACAAGTTGTGAAAGCTTGGCACTGACATCTGCTTGAGCTACACCTGATTGAGCAAGTGCAGCAGAGATCTTGTCAGAGATGATGATTGCGCGAACGTAGGTTTCAAAGTTTGAAGATGCTATCTGCGCAGCAACAAGGTTGCCCGCAAATGCTGACTCTCCACCGCTCTCTGAAATCATCTTCTGAGAAGTTGTGGCGATTTCAGTCTTGGTGACTTCAAGCTTAAGTTCCTTTGCAATCTCATCAAAGATTGTTGCAATAATCAGGAAGCGAAGCTGGCTACGATTGAGAGCTGCACCATTTTCGAGCTGCATCTGTGAAACATCTTGTCCTTCACGCTCTTTGAGAAGAGAGTCAACAGTTGTCTGAAGCTTTGCTTGTGAGATTGTGATGTCACCCAAGGTTGCAGCGCTATTTGCCTGACCGCATGCGGTCAAAGTTGCAAGAGAGATAACTGCAATAAGGCCAAGAATCTTCTTCACACCAAGCTCCAATATCGTCGTGCAGCGCTTATGCGCTGGTTAGTTCGGTCAGCGCCTGACGGGCAAACGCTAGGAGAGAAGTATCCCCCATATTTGGCGCGCTTTGTGCGGGCGGCGTCCATGCGGCCGTGCGCGGAATGGTCACCATCACAGTTGAAGTCTGAGTTTTATAGAGGGATTGAGGGAAGAGGCGATTGAGTTTGAGCTGTTTCGACTCAGGCAAAGTCAGTGGTGAAATTCTCACGTACTTCCCGGCAAGAACGACTTCGCGCACGCCATGAGACTTCGCAAATGCACGAAGTTCTGCAACCTCGAGCAAGAGGTTGGCTTCTTCCGGCAGCTCGCCAAATCGATCCACCATCTCTTCGCGAATCGATTGAACGTCTTGACTGTTTCGAACATCTGCAAGACGTCGGTAGAGGTCAAGGCGCAATCTTTCGCCCGGAACATATTGCTCGGATAGGTGAGCATTAATAGGAAGTTCAACTTTGCACTCGTGATTGATCTCTTCGCTCTCGACAATTCCGGATTTGTAATCTTGTACCGCTTCGCCCACCATGCGCATGTAAAGATCGAAACCCACATCTGCAATGTGTCCAGATTGCTCGCCACCCAATAAGTTTCCGGCACCGCGAATTTCTAAGTCTTTGAGCGCTACTCGCATTCCAGATCCCAAATCAGTATTTGTTGCGATTGTCTTCAAGCGATCAAGTGAAACTTCGCTGAGTGGCTTATCGGCTGGATACAAGAAGTACGCATAGCCGCGTTCACGACCACGGCCTACTCGCCCACGCAACTGGTGCAATTGTGAAAGGCCAAAGTTTTCTGCATGCTCGACAATCAAAGTATTAGCGTTCGGTATGTCCAACCCACTCTCGACAATTGTCGTACACACAAGAACATCAAAATCGCGGTTCCAGAAACCGAGAATGACATCTTCCAGCTGGCTCTCACTCATCTGACCATGCGCAACGCGCACGCGCGCTTCAGGAATCATCTCTTGAATGTGTGAAGCGCAGCGATCAATGGAATCCACTCGATTATGGAGATAGAAAATCTGACCATCACGCAGAAGTTCGCGATGAATTGCCGCCTTAATCTGCGCTTCATCGGATGGACCCACATAGGTCAAAATTGGATGGCGCTCTTCAGGCGGCGTCGTAATTGTCGACATCTCTCGAATACCTGTTACTGCCATCTCAAGTGTGCGTGGAATAGGCGTTGCAGACATCGCTAAGACATCGACAGTCGTACGCATCTTCTTCAGTGACTCTTTCTGTTCGACACCAAAACGCTGTTCCTCATCCACGATAACTAGACCAAGGTCCTTAAAAACAACATCCTGCGACAGGAGTCTGTGAGTACCTACGATGACATCGAGGGTTCCCGCTTCAAGGTCTTTAAGAATCTCCTTGGCCTCCTTAGCTGTATTGAAGCGAGAGATGCCGGCCACCTTGAGCGGAAATCCTGAATAGCGCTCTGCAAAACTCTTTGAATGTTGTTGCACCAAGAGAGTTGTTGGAACTAAAACTGCAACCTGCTTTCCATCTTGCACTGCTTTGAATGCAGCGCGGATTGCAATCTCTGTCTTTCCATAACCAACATCGCCGCAGATGATGCGGTCCATTGGATAAGGGCGTTCCATATCTCGCTTGACATCTTCAATTGTCGAAAGTTGATCGGGAGTTTCAATGTAAGAGAATGCGTCTTCAAGCTCACGCTGCCATGGAGTATCCGGTGAGAATGCAAAGCCCGGTGCACTTGTGCGAGCTGCATAGAGTCGAATCAACTCACCTGCAATTTGGCGGACAGCTTTACGTGCACGACCCTTTGCCTTCTGCCATTCACCGCTACCAATACGGTGGACGGCAGGCGCTTCGCCTCCTACGTACTTACTGACTTGTTCCAAAGTATCTGTAGGGACAAAGATGCGGTCGCCCGGTTGGCCGCGCTTTGCTGGCGCGTATTCAATGACCAGGTATTCACGAGTCACTCCACCGACGGTGCGTTGTACTAGTTCAAGGTAGCGACCGATTCCGTGTTGTTCGTGTACGACAAAGTCACCTATTTTGAGTTCCAGCGGATCAATTGCTTGCTTGCGCTTGGTCGGCATGCGGGCGCCATCTTTAGATGTGACTTTGCTGCCAGACAAATCCCGCTCTGTAATGAAAAGTAGATCGCAATCTTCGCTGGCGAATCCATGTGCCAAAGTTGATTGGAAGACGTGGATTGCACCACGTGTGGGACGAGCGGCTAACGAAGCGCTTAATTGCACAGGTAGGTCGGCATCACGGAATACGCCGGCGTATCGCTCAGCCATTCCATGGCCGGTAGCGGCAAAGAGAACTGTCTGGTGCTGATTCAGACCATCACTCAACAATTGAATTAACCGATCAACGTTGCCCCGCATGGGTTCAATTGCTACAAAATCAGTGAAGTGCGCATCGGAATCTAGATCAGTGCCGAAACTATTCAGTGCGAAGTGGGTGAAGTGATGACTTTCAATCTCGGCCAGTAGTGAATCCCAATCAAAATAAGTGACTTTATCCACTGGCATCGGAGCGCTACCGCCTAACGATGCGTTCGACCAGGATGCTTGGAGGAATTCTTCATTGGTTTCAATCAAATCTGCGGTACGTGATTTTGTTCTTTCCTCTTCAATGAAAATTACCGCACTTCGCGGGCTGATGCGATTAAGGATAGTTACCTGATCATCTACTAAGAATGGAATCAGTGACTCCATGCCATCGACACTGATTCCTTGTGCAATCTTCTCGAATACCTCAATCGCCGCCGGGAATCTATGTTTAATTGACTCAGCGCGTTTCTTAATTGCATCTGTAATCAAGAGCTCACGACAAGGGATGATTGAAAGCTTTCCTGTCACTGGTTTTGTAGTTCGCTGGTCGGAGATATCAAAGTAAGCGAGCTCTTCAATTTCATCACCGAAGAAATCGATTCGCACTGGGTAATCTGAGAGCGGTAGAAATACATCGACGATGCCGCCGCGAACTGCGAATTCGCCACGCTTCTCAACAAGGTCTGTGCGAGTGTAGGAAAGATCTGAGAAATGGCGAATGAGGTTAGTCAGTGAAACTTCTTGCCCCAGCTCGATAGTCATCAGTGGTTCTTTTGCCAGAGATGCAATAAAACGGTGAATCACAGCGCGGATTGGTGCAACAACAATGGGGTTGGAATCTTGTGGTGATGATTGCAACGCTGCGAGAGTTTGGATTCTCTTTGCGACTGTGTCACTTCGTGGGCTTAGGCGCTCATGAGGCAGCGTCTCCCATGCTGGAAATTCATAGACATCAGGGTGGAGATTGCGCAGATCTTCAGCAAGATCTTCTGCGCCACGGCTGGAACTGGTGACAACGAGGATGGGTTGTTCTGATGCGCGAAGGGCAATCAGAAAGGGATTGCTAGCCCCGGCAGCGATGATGCGCTTATGGTCTTTGAGCCCATCGATGAGATCGCTATGGCTCGATAGCTCTGCGAGTAATCCATGCATCTGGCGACCTCCTTGAAATCTCTCATGCAACGCGCCTATGCCCCACTTCTGAAAGAAGGGGGGCGTGATATCGCCCATACTACTGGCGCGGTCGTGGTTTTCAAATATTGAGATAGAACGTCTCACGGTAGTCCTATGGAGTGCGAGAATTACGCCGTGAGCCAAGGCCAAGTTTCTTCTTCAATTGTCGCAACAGACGACGCTCTGTTGCGCAGCGATGTACGCCGCCTCGGCGACTTACTTGGACAGTCACTTGTTCGCCAAGAGGGAGCCGAGTTATTAGAGCTCGTAGAAAAAGTTCGCAAGGCAGTGCGCGACAATGGCGAGGATGCTGTTCTAGAAAATATCACTGACGATCAAGCCGTCGATCTCGTTCGTGCATTTAGTACGTACTTTCACTTAGCTAACGTTGCAGAGCAGGTTCACCGCTCACGCGTTTTAGCTGAGGCTCGTCGTGATGGAAAGTCGTGGCTTTCTCAGGCAGTCGACAAAATTATTGAAGCCCAGAACAATCCGGCTGCAGGTCACGAATTCACACACGAAGATGTTGTGAAGTGGGTTTCCGAACTTCAGGTCCGACCAGTATTTACAGCTCACCCAACCGAAGCTGCTCGACGTTCGATACTTGGAAAACTTGCTGAAATATCAACGCTGCTTGATCTTCCAAAGAGCACCTCACAAAATGAACGCCTTGCAGAGACGGTTGATCTTTTGTGGCAGACAGACGAATTGCGTCTTGATCGTCCAGAGCCACTTGATGAGGCGATGAATGCTCTCTACTACCTCGATGACCTTGCAAAACAGACAGTGCCAGAGGTTCTGAATGACTTTGCTCGCGAACTCAAGCGCCTTGATATCGAAGTCCCTGTCACCGCTCGACCTCTGACTTTTGGAACATGGATCGGTGGCGACCGTGATGGAAATCCGAATATCACACCGCAGGTCACCGAAGATGCCGTTGTTCTGCAGGTAGGTCACGCAATCCGTACGACAATTGCTGCGATGGATCGTCTTCGCCAGATGCTTTCGGTTTCAACTCGTATTGCAGGTGCGACTCCTGAACTCAGCGCCTCTGTTGAGGAAGACCTCAAGCACATTCCTGAATTCGAACCACGCTTCTTGCGCCTGAATGTCCAAGAGCCATACCGCTTAAAGGCAACAGCAATCGTGCACCGCTTGGCATTTACTCGTAACCGTCACGCTGTAGGCGGCCCACATGTACCAGGTCGTGATTACAAAAACACTGCAGAACTTCTCGCCGACCTGACTTTGATGCGCGATTCACTTTTCCAGCACCGCGGCGAATTGATTGCTACCGGCTTACTTGAGCGCACAATCCGAACAGTTGCGGCCTTTGGTCTTACTCACGCGACCCTCGATGTCCGCGAGCATTCAGATGCGCACCACAATGTATTGAAGAACTTCTTTGGTGGCGATGCGTATCTTGCGAAGTCGCATGATGAAAAGTTTGAAATCCTCACCGGCGAACTTGCAAATGGCATCAAGCACAACGCATCATCACTGGATGCCGGTGCAGCAAAAACTCTCAATACCTTCGTTGCAATCTCGGATTTAATCGAACGTTTTGGGCCAGAAGTCATCGAGACATACATAGTCTCAATGACAAAGGGTGCTGATGATTTGATTGCTGCAGCTCTTCTCGGAAAGTACGCCGGTTTAGTAGATCTCGATAAGAAGGTCGCAAAGGTTGGATTTGCTCCACTTCTTGAAACTGTTGCGGAGCTACGTGCAGCTGGTGACATCCTTGAGAAGTTGCTCTCTAACTCAACCTATCGCTCGCTCGTATCGCTTCGTGGCGATATCCAAGAAGTGATGTTGGGATATTCAGATTCCAACAAGGATGCGGGAATCGCAACCAGCCAATGGGAGATTCACCGTGCGCAGCGTCGTCTTCGCGATGTTGCAATGAAACACGGCGTAAAGCTTCGCTTATTCCACGGACGCGGTGGCTCAGTAGGACGCGGTGGCGGACCTACCTATGAAGCTCTCGTTGCTCTTCCATGGGGATCTGTTGATGGCGAAATCAAGATGACCGAACAAGGTGAAGTTATCTCTGATAAATACGCTCTGCCTGCACTTGCTCGCGAAAATGTTGAACTTACTCTTGCTGCCTCGCTAGAAGCGACTGTCCTCAATCGCGGTCCACGTCAAAGCGCAGAAGATCTTCAGCAATGGAATGAGTGCATGGATCTGGTCTCAGATAAGTCCTTCGCTCGTTACCGCACTCTGATTGATCACCCAGATCTGCCTGCATACTTCTATGCATCGACACCTGTGGAGCAACTTGGAAATCTCTTCCTTGGTTCTCGCCCATCCCGTCGACCTGATGCATCAAGTGGACTCGATTCATTGCGTGCAATTCCATGGGTTTTCGGTTGGACTCAATCACGTCAGATTGTTCCGGGCTGGTTTGGTGTCGGATGTGGTCTCAAAGCAGCTCGTGAAGCTGGTAAGACAGAAGTATTGAAGAAGATGCTCGCTGAGTGGCACTTCTTCTCAACTTTTATAAGCAATGTTGAGATGACTCTTGTAAAGACTGATCTCAAGACGGCTCGTCGTTATGTCGAGACGCTTGTACCTGCAGAGCTTCAACACTTCTTAACAACAATCGAAGAAGAGTTTGATCTGACCGTTAAAGAAATTCTTACGTTGACTGGAAAGTCTGCTCTATTGGGAGATCAACCAGTGCTTGCACGCACCCTTGAAGTTCGCGATCAGTATCTTGCACCGCTGCATTCATTACAGGTAAACCTTCTCAACCGGGTTCGCACTGCTGGCAACCACGCTGAACCAACTCTTGTTCGTGCGCTATTGCTCACCATTAACGGCGTCGCCACCGGTCTCCGTAACACCGGCTGATAAATCCCAAATATTAATCCCCGGATTTGATGGCTGAGAACCTTCTGTCTCTTCGAGTTCTGCCATGACATTGATGCGATTGGCAGAAATGACGAGGCTGATGATGAATAGGCTCACCACCACCACAAAGATCAATGTTGGGGTATGCACGAACTCTCCGATCTGCTTCAACAATTGCTGAACTATATTTTTAGGGTAAGCCTCTTAAAGTTATTAACACATAGTGATATCCCTTTATCTCAACTCTATAGAAGCTATTGAGTGCTGGTCCTGAGGCACATGGGTGATTTAAATGTATATGGGGTGATGACTAGTCAGTATTTTTTAAGAGTTGAACTTGCTCTGTGTTAAATCAAGTCCCTTTTCAATCAGGAACTCCACTGCATCGGCTCCACGATCTAAGAAGAGCGGCAACTCTTTCTTCTCGGGCTGGCTAAATTGTTTCAAGACGAAATCTGCAGGATCTTGTTGTCCCATGGGGCGGCCGATACCTAAACGGATTCGAAAGTAGTTTGCAGTAAAGGCAGATGTCATTGATTTCAAACCGTTATGGCCATTATCGCCACCGCCTTGCTTTGTGCGAATCGCAGCGAAATCAATATCTAGCTCGTCATGAAGAACAATTATCTGTGAAACATCAACAGAGTAGAACTGTGCGAGCGCTTTGATAGGTCCGCCGGTCTCATTCATGTAGCCGAGAGATTTAGCGAGAATTACTGAGTGCGCATCGACCCCGAAACCTAACTTGTAGGCTGCAATTGAGGTGCGAGATTTATGTGTGGAAAATTTTACGTTGTGGCGTTTTGCTAATTCATCGATAACCATCTGACCCACGTTATGACGGGTGGCAGCATATTGATCGCCGGGATTGCCGAGACCTACTACCAACCACGTCATAACGTGTCAGACTTCTTTACTTTTTACTTACTCAGCTGCTGGAGCTGCTGCCTCAGCTGCTGGAGCTGCTGCCTCATCGCTAGAACCAGCTGCGCGACGCTCTGAGAGGTGAACAACTGTTGCTGTTGCATCAAGAACGAGTGTGACACCAGCTGGGAGTGTGACATCTGCAGCTGTCTTCGATGTTCCTGCCTTCATGCCCTCGATATTGAGAACTAGGAACTGAGGAATAGCAGTTGCCTCAGCTTCTACTTCGATTGTGTTGTGAACGTGCTCAAGGATTCCATCTGGATCGTGCTTTCCTTCAGTGTGAACTGGCACTTGCACAGTTACCTTCTCGCCACGACGTACAAGTACGAGGTCGATGTGCTCGAGGTTCTGCTTGAGTGGGTTCTTGACAACTGATTTTGGAAGTGTGAGCTCTGTTTTGCCGTCGAAAGTAATGTTAAGGAGAACGTTTGACTCCTTGAGAGCATTACCGAGCTCGCGAGCTGGAAGCGTGATGTGAACAGGTTCAGCACCGTGACCATAGATCACTGCTGGAACCTGGCCATCGCGGCGTGCGCGACGTGATGCACCCTTACCGAATTCGGTACGTGATGTGCCGTTGATTGATACTTCTGCCATGAAAAAACTCCTGTCGTAGTGACTCTGACAGGAGTTAATAACCTTGCCGTCGATTACGGTTTCGATCGAAACCCTCGCCAGAATGGTTGAAGTTTATGCGGGCGAGGGTGAATCCACCAAATCGCGAAGATTTACCGCTTAGCTGTGGCCGTCGAAGAGGCTTGTAACTGAGCCATCTTCAAAGACCTCACGAATCGCACGTGCAAGAAGCGGAGCGATTGAGATAACGGTCAACTTGTCGAACTTCTGGTCATCAGACAATGGAAGTGAGTCTGTGACAACTACTTCAACTGCACGTGAATTCTTGAGACGCTCAACAGCTGGGCCCGAGAAGACTGCATGGGTTGCTGCAACAATCACATCGCGAGCACCTGCTTCAAAGAGTGCATCTACTGCCTTTGTAATAGTGCCTGCTGTATCAATCATGTCATCAATAACAACGCAGGTGCGGCCTTCGACTTCGCCAACAACCTTGCCTACAACTGCTTCGTTAGGAATAAGTGGGTCGCGAGTCTTGTGAATAAAGGCGATGGGGCATCCACCAAGAAGTTCTGACCAGCGCTCTGCGACACGAACACGACCTGAGTCTGGGGAAACGATTGTCAAGGAATTGCGATCGACTTTGCTGCCGACGTAATCAGCGAGCATTGGAAGTGCAAACAAGTGATCGACTGGGCCATCGAAGAATCCTTGAATCTGTGATGTGTGAAGGTCAACAACCATCAAACGATCTGCGCCTGCTGTCTTAAAGAGATCTGCCATCAAACGAGCTGTGATTGGCTCGCGACCGCGTGACTTTTTATCTTGGCGTGCGTAACCATAGAAAGGCGTAACCACAGTGATGCGCTTTGCTGATGCGCGCTTGAGGGCATCGACCATGATGAGCTGTTCCATGATCTGCTTATTGATTGGTGTTGCATGTGACTGAATGACAAATGCATCGCAACCTCGGACTGATTCCTCAAAGCGAACAAAAATTTCGCCATTTGCGAAGTCGTAGGCTGATGTTGGAGTAAGTGGAATACCGAGTTCTTCAGCGACTGCTTGTGATAGCTCTGGAAATCCGCGGCCAGAAAATAGACGGAGTTTCTTCTCTGACGATAAACGGATTTCGCTCACGAGTATCAGCCTTCCTGGTCGTTACTTGGAGCTGAAGCCGCTGCTTCAGCTGACTTGGTGCCTGGGCGCTTACGCAGAACCCAACCTATAACATTTCGCTGCTTAGCCCGGCCAACGCCCATCGCGCCGGCAGGCACATCTTCAGTTATCACAGATCCAGCGGCTGTATATGCGCCATCTCCAATAGTGATTGGAGCAACAAGCATGCTGTCACTGCCAATACGAACATGATCACCAACAGTGGTGTGATGCTTTTCTACTCCATCGTAATTAACAAAAATAGTTGCGGCTCCGATATTGGAACCTTCACCGATTGAGGCATCACCGACATAAGAAAGATGTGGGACTTTAGAACCTTCGCCGACGGTTGCATTCTTCATCTCAACGAAAGCACCTGCGCGGGTATTTGCCGCCAAGTTTGTTCCGGCTCGTAGGAAAGTAAAGGGACCAACTGATGCGTTCTCGCCGATAACAGCCGAGGTCGCATAAGACTCTTTAATCTCTGCGCCATTAGCAACGGTGCAATCCACCAAAGTTGTGCGAGGTCCGATGATTGCACCAGCACCGATAGTTGAATCGCCACTGATGGCAGTACCAGGAAGAAGAGTCACATCTTGCGAAATTGTTGAAGTTGCATCTACCCACGTTGTTGTTGGATCGACGATAGTGACGCCGCTACGCATCAGCTTTTCATTGATGCGATCACGCAAGAGAGCTGCAGCTTCCGCTAATTGGACGCGGTCATTCACGCCTAGAGTTTCCGTGAAATCTTCAATGCAGACCGCTGCAATCTTGCCACCCTCGTTGCGAAGGATCTCGATAACATCGGTGAGGTAGAGCTCGCCTTGAGCATTGTCATTGCGAAGCTTTCCGATAGCACCGGCGAGTTTTACTGCATCAAATGCATAGACGCCCGAGTTGATTTCCTCGATTGCCTTTTCAAATTCGTCGGCATCTTTCTCTTCAACAATGCGCACCAGAGAATCGTCATCGCCACGGATGATGCGGCCATAGCCAGTGGGATCAGGATGTTCTGCTGTCAGAACAGAGGCGGTGAACCCACCTGCATGGTGGCCTTCGAGTAGCTGTGCCAGGGATTCACCGGTCAACATCGGAGTATCGCCAGCCAAAATCAAGATCGTGCCCGATGGCTTGAGGTCAGCGAGCGCTAACTGCGCCGCATGGCCGGTACCACCGCGGTGTTCTTGGAAAACTGTGGTGACCTTCGGTGCGATTGCAGCGATGTGTTGTTCGACTTTCTCGCGACCTGAACCCACAACAACACGAACGTGCTGTGGGGTGAGAGTTTCAACTGCTGCAAGAACATGGCCAAGAAGTGATCGACCGGCGATTTTGTGGAGGACCTTGGGTGTCTGCGATTTCATTCGCGTACCTTCGCCCGCAGCAAGAATGACTACGGTTTCCAGGCTCATAGTGGCAGTCTACCGATTTAGAGCAATTAATGGCTCCGCCACTTAGATTGGCGGGCAATGCTTTGCTCCGCCACCAGGTATCGATCCTGGACCCTGGGCTTCAAAGGCCCATGTGCTAGCCACTACACAATGGCGGAACCTGTATTCTCCCTTATCACCGCCTGACTTTCCAAACTGAGGGCCATTAAAGATTGATTCATATAGCCTTGCCCGCATGGAGAATAACCGCGATGAGGTCGACAGACTTATCGCCGCATGGAAGCGCGAACGTCCTGATGCTGATCTCTCCCCTTTAGCAATCCTGAGTCGCATCACGCGAATCTCGCGCCATCTCGATTTGGCTCGCAGAGATGCATTTGCCGACCTAGAAACGTGGGGCTTTGATGTGCTTGCTGCTCTGCGTCGCGCAGGAGCGCCCCACACATTGTCACCAAGTCAATTGATGCAAGAGACCATGGTCTCAAGTGGCACCATGACAAATCGCTTAGATCGCCTGGAAGAGCTCAAACTCATCACACGTCAACCGGATCCCAGCGATGGACGAGGTTCCTTGGTTTCTTTGACCGCACTTGGAATGAAGAAAGTTGATGCAGCCCTCGACCACTTGATTGAAAACGAGCGCACATTCTTAACCGACTTAAATACAAACGAACAAGAAGCGCTTGCAGATTTATTGAGCAGACTTGCTGCAAATTTCGATATCGAGACAAATTAAATTCTAAATTACACGTGCGCCATGCACGGGGCCAGTTGCGCGTGCAACGCTTCCAACAACACCGCTTGCAGTGAGAGCAACTGCTAAATCAAGACCAGCTTCTTCATCTGCAACGAGAAATGCAACAGTCGGCCCAGATCCAGAAACGATTGCACCGAGCGCTCCGTAGTCACGACCTACCTCAAGGACAAGTGAAAGTGCAGGTCGAAGGGAGCAAGCAGGATTTTGAAGATCGTTAGAGAGGGATTTTCCTACCAAAACTGGGTCGCCAGATAGCAGTGCCTGCATCAGAGCATCACTGACCTTTGGGTCTGCCACTTCAAGTTCTGCTCGCATGCGATCACACTCGGCATAGACAGCGGGAGTTGAGAGTCCAACGGTAGAGAGCGCGAAGACCCAGTGATACGTGCCCCGTGAAAGTGCTGCTGTGAGCTGATCTCCGCGGCCTGTGCCGACCGCTGTTCCACCTGCGATCATAAATGGAACATCACTTCCAAGCTGGCTACCAAGTTCTAATAATTCTTCTCGCGTTGCATCTAATTTGTAGAGGGCATCCATCGCAACGAGAGTTGCTGCAGCATCAGCAGAGCCGCCGGCCATTCCGCCTGCAACCGGAATCGACTTCTTGACTTCGATATGCACATCGGCGTCGAGATCAAACTTCTCGCCTATCAACTGCGCAGCTTTTACGGCTAGGTTTGAGCCATCTTCTGGAACGCCATATGTCTGCTCGCCAGTGATTGAGATTGTCACTCCACTACCTGCATGTGACTTTGTAATAGTGACATCGTCAAAGATAGAGACTGCCTGAAAGACTGAGACGAGATTGTGATAACCATTTGCCTCACGTGGGCCAACCGATAATTGCAAATTTACCTTTGCTGGTACTCGCACGGTTACTGAATTAAGAGGCACGTTATGACCCTACCGCTAACTCGTGTCGGGCGATAGCGACGAAGCTTCCGATTTCCAGTGCCTCTCCACGCAAGGTCGCGTCAATACCGGCTGCCTGAAGAACTTCTTCAGCCGGTGCTGAACCTCCATAGCGGGAAGAGAGCGCAGATCTCAACATCTTGCGACGTTGCGCAAAGGCAAGGTCAATAATTTCAAAAGTGCGCTTGCGAAGAGCTTCATCGCCAGGTGTCGCGCGACGAGTAAAAGCAACAAGCTTTGATTCAACATTTGGTACCGGCCAAAAGATCTGTCGCGATACGACGCCAGCGCCAGTGACATCAGCCCACCATGCCGCCTTGACGCTGGGGACTCCGTACTCTTTTGTTGATGGCCTAGCTGCAAGACGATCGGCAACTTCTGCCTGCACCATGACAACGCCAGTGCGGAGCGTCGGAAATATCTCCAGCATATGAAGAAAAACAGGTACGGAGACGTTGTAAGGCAAATTTGCAATAAGAACAGTGGGATCAATTGGCAGAGAATCAATCTGCAACGCATCCTTATTAATAACAGTGAGCTTCTCAGGGTTATCTGCATGCTTTGCAGCGGTGATAGGTAACTGTTCGGCGAGGCGCTTATCAATTTCAACAACAACAACTGCTTTAGCTTCTTGCATCATTGCAAGGGTTAGTGATCCAAGTCCTGGTCCAATCTCAAGTGCAACATCATCAGGCTGCACACCAGCAGTGCGAACAATTTTCAAACAGGTATTTCCATCATGAACAAAGTTCTGCCCTAAAGATTTTGATGGTTTAAGATCAAGTGCTGCTGCTAGTTCGCGAATCTCCGCTGCACCGAGAAGGCTCATGCAAAAGATCCAAAGACACGCTCGGTGTTCTGAGAGAGAGCATCACAGAGTTGCGCCAAATCTTCGCCGCGCTCTGCAGCCATCGCTCGAACAATCGTTGGAATCTGCGCAGGGGTGTTCTGCATTCCGCGATGAGGAGTCGGCGCTAGGAATGGCGAATCCGTTTCAACGAGTAGTTGGTCGTGAGGAACAAGCTTCACCGCTTCGCGAAGGGCTGGCGCATTCTTAAATGTCATCGTGCCAGCAAAAGAGAGGATGTAGCCACGATCAATACAGATTTTTGCCATCTCAACATCGCCCGAGAAGCAGTGAAAGACGGTCTTTTCAGGGGCACCAACTTCAGCCAATACAGAGAGAACGTCATCGTGCGAATCACGATCGTGGATAACAAGCGCTTTATTGGTCTTCTTGGCCAGCTCAATATGCCACTTAAATGACTCCTGTTGCACGCCGCGAAGTTCAGGTGGTGTGCGGAAGTAATCTAAACCTGTCTCGCCAATCGCGCGTACTCGGGGCATGTGTGCAAGTTTTTCAATGATTGCTAAATCTGACTCTAGCTCTTCAACTACCGGTGCTTCATTTGGATGGAGAGCGACTGCGGCTAAGACGCGACCTGGATAGAGATCTGCTAAAGCTGCACACCACTGTGATTGTTCTGCTGAATATCCCACCTGCACTATTCGATCTACGCCCACTGATTGCGCTTCATCTAGTACGCGTCGAACTGATTCAGAATCAGGCGCGTCATTAGTGACAATCTCAAGGTGTGCGTGCGCATCTGCAACTGGAACCGGAAGCGGCTCTGGCAGGGGTGCGAACTCCCGATCGATATCGCGGTTGTGGCGATCAGCCATAAAAATTTATTCCTTCACCTCAAGGCGTGGGAATAACACTGGCGTCTTTGTGACAACAGCACCCTGTGGAAGTTGTCCCCACTTGGCGACGTTCTCAATCTTCTGTGTACCGATTTCACCGAGAGTTGCTTTCGCTCCGAGAGATTCCCAGAGTATCTCTGTCGTTGCTGGCATAACTGGGTGTAGCAAGATGGCTAGCGCGCGCAGTGATTCGGCGGTGTTGTAGAGAACATCCTCCAATGTCTTCTGGTGTGAAGGATCTTTAGCGAGAATCCACGGCTCTTTAATAGTGACAAAGCCGTTTACCTGCTTGCAGAAATCCATGATTGCGTTAATTCCGCCTTGGAAATCAAGTGCCTCCATAGCTTTATCGGCATCTATAACGGTCTTCTTCAAGGATGCTGAAAGTTCAGAATCTTCAGCAACTGCTGGAAGTACTCCAGCACAGTACTTTTCGACCATCGCTGCAAGTCGGGAGGCTAGGTTTCCAAAGTCATTTGCAAGCTCTGATGTATATCGAGCGCTCATATCTTCCCAAGAGAAAGAGCCATCGCTACCGAATGGAATGGCGCGGAGGAAGTAATAGCGGAATGCATCAACGCCAAAGTGATCGGTAATTTGTGATGGCGCAATACCGGTGAGCTTTGACTTAGACATCTTCTCGCCGCCGACGAGCAACCATCCATGTGCAAAGACCTTCTTAGGGACTTCAAGACCTGCAGCCATCAACATTGCGGGCCAGATAACGGCGTGGAATCGCAAGATGTCTTTACCAACAAGATGCACATCAGCTGGCCAAGTCTGTGCGAACTTCTTCCCGCCTTCAGACGATGGTTCATCTGTCAGACCAACTGCAGTTGCATAGTTGAGAAGCGCATCGAACCAGACGTAGACAACTTGATCGGTATCCCACGGAACAGGAACTCCCCAATCGAAAGTCGAACGAGAAATCGAAAGATCGCGAACGCCGCTTTCAAGGAATGCAACAACTTCATTGCGTGCAGATTCAGGCTGACATGCCTCTGGGTTCTTCTGATAGTGATCAAGAAGTGGTTGAGCGAATTCAGATAATTTAAAGAACCAGTTAGTCTCTTTAACGTTTTCCACTGGCTTGCTGTGAATCGGACAGAGATTTCCTTCCAGTAAATCACCCGGCAGCTTAAATTCTTCACAACCCACGCAGTATGGTCCTTCGAAATCGCCCTGATAGATAAAGCCTTTATCTTTAAGCGATGTTAAGAACTTCTGCACGCGATCCATGTGGCGATCTTCGGTCGTGCGAATAAAGTCATCGTTTGCGATATTGAGTGCGCGCCAGTTGGGCTTCCATGCCTCTTCTACCAACTTATCTGCCCATGCTTGTGGCGCTACTCCATTTGCCTCAGCGGTGCGCATGACTTTCTGGCCGTGCTCATCGGTTCCAGTCAGAAACCAGACAGCTTCGCCGCGTTGACGATGCCAACGAGTAAGGACATCGCCGGCAACTGTTGTGTAGGCATGGCCGATGTGAGGAGCATCGTTGACGTAGTAAATCGGAGTCGTCAGATAGAAAGACTTCATCTGCGAATTCTAATTGGTCTTCTTATCCTCAACTACCGCGGCATAGACCAGCTTCTTGGGTAGATCGAGCTCTTGAGCCACCGTTGCAATAGCTGCTTTGCGATCCATTCCGGCAGCTTCAAATTCGCGGACTCGAGCCACCATCTGGGAATTGGTCGCTGCCTCAGTGCCCACCTCAACACCGGCAAAGACGAGCGTAATTTCTCCAAGAACTTCGTGACTCTCCGCCCACGTAACGAGCTGATCGAGCGTGCCTCGAATTGTCTCTTCATAGGTCTTGGTCATCTCGCGGCAGATTGCGCCTAATCTGTCACCACCGAGAATCGATGCAGCATCGGAGAGAGATTCCAATAACCGGTGAGGTGCTTCAAAGACCACCATGGTGCGCTCTTCAAAACGAAGTGATTCAAAAAAAGTAATGCGCGCACCAGAAGTGCGAGGCGCAAAACCTTCAAAGGTAAATCGATCTGTTGGAAGACCGCTGAGGGCAATTGCCATTGTTGGTGCGCTAGGTCCAGGGATAACGTGAACTTCAATCTTCTCTGCAATCGCATCGCGCATCAATCGAAATCCTGGGTCACTGATTGTTGGCATTCCTGCATCGGATACAACAACAACATTCTTACCTTCTCGAAGTGCAATCAACAGCTCTTGGGTGCGATCGGTCTCGTTGCCTTCAAAGAATGAAAGTACCTTTGCTGTAAAAGTCGCTTGAATATCTGAGGCAAGACGGTGAAAACGGCGCGAATCTTCTGCCGCGATAATTTCAGCGTTTTCAATTGCTGCTTTAAGTCGCGGGCTCGCATCGAGTGGATTTCCGAGAGGCGTCGCTGCGAGGGTGAGTGCCATATGAGTATCTTCGCATATTCTTAACTCATGGTCGTTGCTATCGCCCCTGTGCTCATTGCTTTGGCCTCATTCTTTCTACGTATCTTCAATCTCGCATCAATCAAATCGATGATCTTCGATGAAATCTATTACGTCGATGGAGCTCGTGACTTAATCAAATACGGAGTTGAAGTCACTGGTGCAGATCCCGAATTCGTCGTACATCCACCCGTTGGTAAGTGGTTAATTGCATCCGGAATAAAACTATTTGGCGATAATCCCTTGGGGTGGCGCTTTGCTACAGCGCTTCTTGGCTCAGTAATGATTCTTGTTGTCGCCCTCATAGCACATCGACTTTTTTATTCGCCAGTGCTGACTGCGCTTGCTGCAGGCTTAATGGCTGTCGATGGTTTAGCACTTGTCCATTCACGCACAGCTCTGCTCGACAACTTTCTTGCCTTCTTTATTCTCGTTGCTTCCTACTTCTTTATCTCTCGAAAGTATTGGTGGAGCGGAGCCTTCCTTGGATTGGCACTAGCAACAAAATGGAGCGCTCTCTACTTCATCCTGGTATTTGGTCTCATAGCCCTCTATCGGGCGTTCAACCACCACACTGGAAGCGATCTTGTTCGCCCCACTGTGTCACGCATCGGCGCATTTGGATTTCTGCCAATCTCAATCTACATCACATCGTGGTGGGGTTGGTTTGCATCTGACCGCGGATGGGATCGTGCACATTCATCGAATCCAATAACATCATTTATTTTCTACCACCGTGAGATGTTGAAATTCCATACAAATCTTGTAGAAAAGCATCCATACCAAGCAAATCCTTGGTCATGGTTAATCATGGGGCGCCCAACAAGTTTCTTCTATGAAACTCCAAAAAGTTGTGGAGCGAATTCTTGTTCGCAAGAAGTACTTGCGCTCGGTACGCCTTTCCTGTGGTGGGCAGGAACAATTGCAGTTGCAGTAGTTCTTGGATTTTGGGTTCGTTCTATCATCAATAAATCCTTTGATCTTGCAGTTGTCCTGATTACTGCAGGATTAGCAGCTGGTTATCTGCCATGGTTCTTCTTTCAACAGCGCACAGTCTTCTCGTTCTATGCGATTGTCTTTGAGCCATTTGTAAT
>NZ_JBJTMK010000062.1:0-3851 GCF_046070465.1 Candidatus Planktophila sp.
CTGCGAAGCGGATAGCGCGCTTGAGGTCTTCAGAATATACATAGCTAATCAAGCCATAATCAGTGTCATTAGCTAACTTGAGAGCCTCTTCGTCGGTATCGAAGAGAACTACTGGAGCGACTGGTCCAAAGACTTCATTGACAAGAATTTCATCATCTTTAGCAACCTCAACAATTGTTGCTGGATAGAAAGCGCCTGGGCCTTCAGGAGTAGTTCCACCGAGGTGAACTTTTCCACCACGTGCTGTTGCGCCGTCAACAAGCTCAGCAATCTTATTGCGCTCTTTCATTGATACAGATGCGCCAAGAGTTATTCCGCTTTCACGACCAACACCCATCTTCATCGCTGCCATTGCCTTTGCAAACTCGGCAATGAATTTATCGCCGATTGAACGTGCAACGTAGATACGGTTGGCGGCGGTACAGGCCGCGCCACCGTTGCGCATCTTTGCCAACATCAAACCTTTTACTGCTTCTTCGATATTGGCGTCGTCGAGAACAACGAATGGTGCATTGCCGCCGAGCTCCATTGAGCAACGGATTACTTGATCTGCCGCTTCGCGAAGTAGAATCTTTCCGACAAGAGTTGAACCGGTAAACGAAAGATTTTTTACTCGAGAATCGTGCAATACCTTTGAGATTGCAGGTCCAGTCTGCGCTGGCAGGATGACATTGAGAACGCCCTTTGGCAGGCCTGCGCGCTCCATAATGTCGACGATGTAGAGGGCAGTCAGTGGTGTTTCACCTGCTGGCTTCAAAATCATTGTGCATCCTGCTGCAACTGCAGGACCAATCTTGCGAGTGGCCATACCTGCAGGGAAGTTCCATGGAGTAATAAGGAGTGAAACACCGATAGGTTGGTGAGTTACGAGGATTCGCTTATCTCCTGATGGAGAGAGGCGGAAATCTCCCGGTGTGCGCACCGCTTCTTCAGAGAACCAGCGGAAAAATTCAGCAGCGTATGCAACTTCACCCTTTGCGTCGGGAAGTGCCTTACCGTTTTCACGAGAGATCAACTCCGCGATCTGATCTGATTCTGCCGTCATGATTTCAAATGCTTTACGCAAGATTTCAGCACGTACTCGTGGCGGAGTCTTGGCCCAGCTAGCTGACGCAGCATCCGCTGCGGCGATAGCGGCGAGGTTCTGTTCGTCGCTTGAGGTAGCAACCTTTGCGATTACTGAACCGTCACTCGGGTCAATTACCTCGAGAGTGCCATTTCCATCTACCCATTGACCATCGATATATAACTGAGTGCGCATAAGATGAGCCTACCAAAATAGGCATTTAATAGTCATTGCAGTTAGTACATAAAAGGAGTCATTCGTGGCAAAGTCGTGGACAGATGGCGCACCAGCCCCGGTTGCTCTTCAGGAACATGCCCACCTCAAAGATCCACTGCGCTACAAGGTCAAGCGCGCCTTCTTAGGTGCGCCACATAATCGCCACTCTTTAGGCCATCAGCGGCTTGATAAGAGATATGCGCTTGGAATCCTTTCATCTGACTGCATCTCATCATCTGCTTATGGTTCAGAACAGATTTTGATTGCCCTGCTACCTGCATTTGGTTTAGCTGCATTCTCAATCTTGATGCCGATGACCGCTGTGGTCCTCATCATTCTTACACTTCTTACTCTTTCGTATCGCAACGTCATTGATGTCTACACAAAGACGGGTGGCGCATACATCGTTGCCCGAGATAACTTCGGCCCTGTTGTTGCTCAAGTTGCAGCTGTTGCTTTAATGCTCGATTACATCGTGACTGTTGCTGTGCAATCTGCGGCGGGTGTTGCCGCAATCATTTCGACCTTTCCGGGCCTCCATGATTTAAAGATGGAGATGATTTTTGCTGTCATTGCATTCCTTACCTTCGGAAATCTCCGTGGTGTGAAGGAAGCAGGAAAAGCTTTTGCCGCACCTACTTATTTCTTTATCGGGTGCATGGCGATCGTCTTTGGAATGGGAACCTGGCGTCTGATTAACGGCACCCTTCCAATGCTCAATCCTTATGCAGAAGGAGCTGTGCATGTTGGCTCCGAGCAAGGACTGATGTCTGCCGCTGCAATCTTTATCTTGCTCCGTGCATTTGCAAACGGAGGTTCATCACTTACCGGACTTGAAGCTATTTCAGATGGCGTCGCACTATTTAAGGCGCCAGAGCACACCAATGCAAAGCGCACCATGGTGATCATGTCGACTCTCCTAGGCTCTCTTGTTCTTGGCGTCTCATGGTTTGCCAGCCATATTCACGCTGTTCCTTATGAAGATGAATCCCCGACTGTTATCTCTCAGATTGCAAAAGCAGCACTCGGTCAGGGCACATTCGCCTCAGTGATGTTTATCTTGGTACAGGCCGCAACAATGCTTATTCTCTTTGCTGGCGCCAACACCACATATAGCGCATTCCCACTGCTCTGTAACTTTGTTGCAAGCGATGGTTATCTTCCACGTCAGCTGACAAAGCGCGGACATCGCCTGGCTTTCTCCAACGGAATTCTCTTGCTCTCAGCGGGCGGCCTCCTCTTGGTTACCTTTACCGCGGGTTCTGTCGAACACCTCGTCGCTTTCTACGCCCTTGGCGTATTCACAGGATTCACCTTGGCTGGTGCGGGTATGACAAAGCATGCACTGCGCACACGTCCAGAACATTGGCAATGGAAAGTTGCTATCAACTCAATCTCAGCTGGCGTCTCTTTCCTAGTCGTTGTGATTTTCTCAATTGTGAAATTCAGTGAAGGTGCATGGATGGTGCTCGTTGCTGCACCGATTCTCGTCTTTATCTTCTTGCGCTTCCGCAAGCAATACGTCCGCGAACAAGCAGCACTTAAAGTTAAAGATGACCAAGAGCGCGCCACATCAATTGCACGGCACGATGTCACTATTTTGGTAGATAACGTTGACCTCGCAACTGTTGGTGCTGTGCGTTATGCGCGTAGCTTGAAGCCACACAAGATCAAGGCAGTTCACTTTGTTATCGATGATCGCCATGCAGAAGATATTCAAAATGCATGGGCAGAATCAGAGGCACTAGAAGATGTGCCACTCGAACTCATCGACTGCCCTGACCGTCGTATCGCTAACTCTGCAATGGACTACGCTCTTCGCAAGACAGAAAAGCCTGATGTAGAGCTCACCTTGCTCCTGCCACGTCGCTCTTACTCACGTTTCTTAGGTCGATTGCTCCACGATCAAACTGCAGAAGAAATCGCAGCACCAATCTCGCAGTTGAAGCGAGTAGTTGCAACTATTATTCCTTTCGACGTCAACAACATCACCTCAGGTAAATCTGTTGTTATCCATGACGAGCATGAGGATGAAGTTAAGCCAACACAGGCAGCTTCTGCGCCTATTACACCTCGTGCTGACCTGCCATTTACTCCGATTAGCCATTACGCAGAGCACATCACTCCAATCGGAAAGATTGAATGGCGTAAGCGCGCACATGTACAGGGTCGAGTTACATCAATCTCAACTGCTCCCCGTGGCAGCGCTCCGTCTCTTCACGTTGAAGTCTGGGATGAGACCGGCGGAGTAACTCTTAACTTCTTGGGTCGTCGCGAAATTGCTGGTCTTGAAGTGGGTATGGAGGTACGCGCTGAAGGCATGGTCGGAGAAGAAGAAGGATCTCTCGTGATTCTCAATCCTTCATATGAACTTGTAATTCAATAAGCTCTCATTACTTATCTTTAAAGAAATCTGTCAGTAGCTCTGCACACTCTTTTTCAAGGACTCCTGCAGCGACTTCGACTTTAAAGATTGAACGTGGATCTCTCAGTACATCCCACACAGATCCGACTGCTCCGGCTTTTTCATCCCATGCCCCGAAAATAACTTTTGAGATTCGCGATTGGG
>NZ_JBJTMK010000063.1:0-24656 GCF_046070465.1 Candidatus Planktophila sp.
CGATTGCCGCCTTGAGTTCCTTAGATTCTGTCTCAAGCTCGAGCTTGCTCATCTTGGTCAGACGGCGAAGTGGCATATCGAGAATGTAAGTAGCCTGCTCTTCATTGAGTTTAAAGCCCTTGATGAGGGCTTCCTTAGCTGCAGATGCATCATCTGAACCACGAATAATTTTGATGACCTTATCGATATCGATAATTGCTTTGAGCAGACCATCCACCAATGAGAGTCGATCCTCTGCCTTTGCCTTACGGAATTCAGAGCGACGACGCACAACCTCAATGCGGTGATCAATAAAGACCTGAAGGAGTTCCTTAAGGCCAAGTGTCTGTGGGCGACCCTTCACGAGTGCCACTGCGTTGATTGCAAAGCCATCTTCCATAGGAGTGAGCTTGTACAACTGCTCAAGAACCGCCTCTGGCTCGAAACCATTCTTCAGCTCGATTACAACGTTAGTGCCTGTCTGGCCATCGGTAAGGTCGACTATGTCCGAGATTCCTTGAATCTTCTTCGCCTTTGCCAGATCTGCAATACGTTCGACAACTTTTTCAGGGCCGATATTAAATGGAAGCTCCTTGATGACGATTCCCATCTTGCGAGAAGTCACCTTGCTGATTTCAACAGTGGCTCGGACTTTAAATGATCCCTTACCTGTTGCATAGGCTTCACGAATTCCTTCAGCACCCACAAGCTCGCCGCCGGTTGGGAAATCTGGGCCTGGCACATGCTTCATCAATTGATTCAGAGTTGCCTTTGGGTTGTCGATCAAGAACTTGGTCGCAGCAATGACTTCACCCAAGTTGTGGGGAGCCATATTTGTCGCCATACCGACAGCGATGCCTGATGAACCATTAACGAGAAGGTTGGGGAAAGCAGCTGGAAGAACGAGTGGCTCTTGGAGCTGTCCGTCATAGTTGGGTCCGAAGTCCACGGTGTTCTCATCTGATTCTGCGACCATTGTCATTGCAGCTGCTGCAAGGCGTGCCTCTGTGTAGCGCATCGCAGCAGGTCCTGCATCTAGTGAACCAAAGTTTCCGTGGCCATCGATCAAAGGAAGCTGCATTGAGAATGATTGAGCCATACGAACAAGTGCGTCATAAATTGCGCTATCGCCGTGTGGGTGCAACTTACCCATTACTTCACCGACCACACGAGCAGATTTCACGTGGCCGCGATCTGGGCGAAGACCCATATCAGCCATCTGGTGAAGGATGCGACGGTGGACCGGCTTTAATCCATCGCGGGCATCAGGAAGCGCGCGTGAATAAATAACCGAGTACGCATATTCAAGGAATGACTCAGACATCTCTGACGAAACATCGATATCAACAATTTTGCCTGGGAATTCTCCCGGCTTAGGGCCTACAGCCTTGCCCTTTGCGGTCTTTGTCGCCGCGGCTTTCTTAGTTGCCATGGCGCGTATTCTGCCTTGGGAATTGGCTAAATGACGGTACCTACACGCGGGCGGGCGCCTACGATTGCAACACATCGGGCAGCAACCTTTGCCCCGGCCTTTAGCCCATGTTGCATATTCTTTGTCGTCGCGTAGTGAGCGATAAAACCGGCAGCAAATGAATCTCCGGCACCTGTGGTGTCGACAACATCGGCAGAGAGCGCAGGAACTGAAACGAGTATAGATCCACGTGTCTTACCGATAGCCCCTTGCGAGCCTCGCTTAATGACAACAGTTTCGCACTCATCGAGCAGAAGCTCGAGCGCCTTCTCTGGATTGGTTTCACCAGTGAGATAAATAGCCTCTTCCTCATTGAGCAAGAGAACATCCATCAATCGAATCCAAGACTTCACTTCCTCCAGTGGAACTTCCATCATGCCACCGACAGATGCGGGATCAAAGTAGAGCAGAAGTCCTGCCGCTTTAATTTTTGTGATCATCTCCATTACACCCGGTCGTGAGAGTGGATCCAGGGGTGAGTAGCCCGAAAGATAGACAGCGTTATATTCATCGAGCTCAGGCAAGTCGCCGATACGAAGCCCAGAGTTTGCGCCGTTATCGGGAAACATGGTGCGCTCACCGGTGGGATCAACTAAGACAACAACAACACCGGAAGAACCTTTATCGACCATCAAATTGTTGTGACGGACACCTAGCGCATCGAATTCGCTCATCAGGGCAGAGCCTGCAGCATCATCACCAACGTGCCCCACGATCGTTGCGCGTGCATCGGTGCGGGTAAGCCACGAAGCGACATTTCCTGCAGCTCCGCCGCCGTGAGTAGAGATTTTTGAAGGGGTATCACTGCCGTAATTAATCTTGTCGGGCATGACCGCAATCTTGGTGATGACATCGAGCATCACATCACCAATGCAGAGCACGCGCGCAGTCATAGGAGATTACTTCTTTGACGCGACAGCGATATCAGCAGCAAGTGCTGAGTTTGATTTAATAATGTCGATGTTGACCTTAAGGGATTCTCCCTCAGAGGCAGTGTGAAAATGCTCTAGCAAGAATGGTGTGACGTACTTACCGTGAATGCCAGCTTTCTCGGCACCTTCAAGTCCGCTCTTGAGAATCGCATCGTGGCGAGTGCGATCCATCTCTTTCTCAACTGGATTTGCTACAACGAGTCCGTTATTGGTCTTCAGGGCAACGCGCTGAGCAATGACAGCTGCAATTTCTTCTGCGCTATCTACCTGGTGCTCAATCGTAAAACCAGAGTCAGTGAGATAAAAACCAGGGAAGTGGGTCGTTTTAAATCCAACGACACCGATTGCCAAGGTTTCGAGACGTTCAAGAGTCGCAGCAACATCGAGAATTGATTTCACACCGGCACAGACGATAGTGATATCCAATTGTGACAGTGCGGTCAGGTCTGCTGACTCATCGAAAGTTTCATTGGCGCCACGGTGGACTCCACCCAAGCCGCCAGTTGCAAAGACATGGATGCCTGCAAGGACTGCCAGGTGCGCAGTTGCTGCAACAGTTGTGGCAGCAGACTTTCCTGATGCAGCAATGATTGCGAGGTCACGGCTAGAGGCTTTTGCGATGTCATCGCGGTTTGCGATATCAACGAGTTGATCATCTGTGAGACCGATGTGCACGACACCATCGAGGATTGCGATAGTTGCAGGTACTGCTCCCCGTGAGCGGACAATCTCTTCAACTTCACGAGCAACAGTTAAATTAGATGGTCGAGGCAATCCGTGGCTGATGATCGTGGATTCAAGGGCAACGATTGGCTTGCCGCTCTTGAGTGCTTCGGCTACCTCTGGAGATGTGTGGAAATGTAACTGTGACATGAGCAGAACAATACTCGTGGGATGATTGACTCCGTGCACCTATCGCAAATCATGCCTTCCATCATGGCTGGGTTGCGCGTTGCAGATACCCAGGATTTTGCCGGCTGTGGCGAAAGTCCTACCGGTCGCGAACTCCTCTTTCTTATCGATGGCTTCGGCGCTGATTTACTTGCACAGTATTCGGAGCACGCACCCGCAATGTCTTCGATGGTGCAATCACATCTTGTCCAGACTTCATTCCCTTCCACCACTTCGACAAGTCTTGCAACACTGACCACGGGTGCCATGCCTGGTGCTCACGGAATGATGGGCTATACAGTTCGCGTTCCACGAAGCAGTGGGCGGGTACTCAATTCATTGAAGTGGGATGAACGAGTAGATCCTGAAATCTGGCAGCCCATTCCAACGCTCTTTCAGCGCGCTGCCGCAGCGGGCGTAACCGTTACCCATGTTGCTGCAAAGCGTTACGAAGATACTGGCTTTACGCGTGCAGTATTTCGCGGAGCGCAGTATCGCGGTGCCAACATCACAAGTGATTTAGTAGCCGAGACGGTGAGCGCGCTTCACAATTCTCCCGCATTTGTCTATCTCTACGTCAACGATCTTGATTCTGCAGGGCACTCTGATGGAGTGGGTTCTGATAAATGGCTCGCCGCACTATCCAGCATTGATGCGATGGTTGCTCAACTACTTGAGAAGCTACCGAAGGGCACTCGCCTCTGGATTACAGCCGATCACGGCATGATCAATGTTGATGAGAAGATTGTGATGGGCTTAGATAACAATCTTCTGGAAGGAATTGCCACAATCGCTGGCGAGCCACGTGCACGTCACCTTTATCTTCCACAAGATGCGGATTTATCACCTCGGGAAGATTTGATAGCTCGCTGGAAAGAAACGCTCGGCGAAAAGGTCACAATGTTTACTCGCGAGAGCGCAATTGGAGCGGGAATCTTCGGTCGCGATGTATCGCTGGATGCGTCAGAGCGCATAGGTGATGTCATTGCGATTGCCCAAAGAAACTTGGTTTTACTAGACCCGGAGCGCGCAGAGAAGGAAAGTGCAATGGTGGGTCACCACGGTGGCGATAGCGCTACAGAGTCAACAGTGCCGTTACTGACTTCAACTCAATAAAAATTATTAAGGATTGCAGAAGGTGCATTGAGCTGCTTCCAGGACTGTGCGAATTACATTTCCAGGCGCTGTAAAGTCGCACCGGTAGCAACCTAATATTTCTACTGAGATTGCATCGGGATTCACATCACCGCATTCACGGCACTCAACGCCTTTGAGATAATCGATTATGCCCCACCCTGGTGTGGTGCATTGCGGGCACTGTGCTGCAATTCTTAAAGCCAGTCGCGAAGCTGCAGCTGAGATATTTCTCTGTCGGCTAGGGGAGTGCATTGCTCTGAAATCAGATTCAATGACAACTTGATGAGTGGGTGATAATTCAGCCAATGATTCGATCGCTTCTCTCAACGTCGAAATGTCGTGGATGCCTTTGCGGAATTGAGACTGCTCGCGTGAGAAAGTTCTCACAATGAGGCCATGGTGTGGAAAGTCAGCTTTCTCCAGGAACGAAGAGAGGTCATCTCCCCTTCTGGCTGTAATGGTCGCAGCAACTATCTCATTCGACTTATAGCTCTCGGAAATAACTAGCTCGCGCTCACGATCGAGAAAAACAGCGAGCTCATAGTCGCATTGAATCCATGGAATGTGAGGATCAGAACCAATGGATCCCTCTGATGCCATGCCTAAAGTCAAACCGGTGGCATCAAGACCAAGCTCAGCTTTCTTGATTGCAGTGTGAAGCGGAGTGGCTGTGCGTTCTATTTCCCCCGAGAAAGTGCCAAGGATGTCTGTATCAAGTGGAAGTTCATCCAGGGTGAGGTTGAGGTGATCCATGAATGTCTCTTGAAAGAGCTTGAGCTTCTGATGCTTACTGGTCAGGAGTGCTCGCTTTCCACAGTATGGATGCGATTTGATGGAATCCACCGATATTCCTAACTGAAGATTGAAAGGAGTTCGCTGATAGGCCTGTTTGCCTCAGCGGGATGTCGGAATTTCTTCTTTGAATTCACGGTGTATTTGTTCCTGCGCCCTTCGCGCGTAATGAGCACATAGCCAGCTTCTTCAAGTTCGGCCAAAATAGATTGAGCGCGCCTTTCGGTAATTCCGACCGCATCAGCAATCTCTCGAATCTTAGATTCGGGATGGCGACTGAGGTGCACGAGTACGTGACCATGGTTAGAGAGAAAGGTCCAGCTGCCTTCAAGATTTTGATTTTGGGCCATGTAGTTAATATACCAGAAATTTGATACCTGAAATAGATTTCTGGTATATTCACCCAAAATCCGAGGGGGTCTTATGTCTTCACAATCACTGCTCATCAATAATCTGCTCTCAGTTCCGGTGCTTGTATTCACCTTAGGTGTCGTAGCGGCGCTCTTTCGTAGCGATGCGCGCTTGCCCGAACCGGTCTATCAGGCAATCTCGATTTTTCTGCTCTTTGGAATTGGCCTCAAAGGCGGACACTCACTTAAATCCATTGCCTTCACAGACTTCATATCTCCCGCACTTGCCGTTCTCATTATCGGCTCTGTGGTCCCAGCCATCGCATTTTTCTCACTTCGTCTCGTCACAAGCTTAAGTAGCGCAGATCGAGGCGCTTTTGCGGCGCACTACGGATCCACTTCGCTGGTGACTTTTACGGCAGGACTTCTCTTTTTAGAAAATCGCGCAATATCTGTAGAACCTTATGCAACCGCGCTCCTGACGCTGATGGAAATTCCAGGGATTGTGGTTGGAATCTATCTTGGGTCTCGAGGATTAAAGGAGAGTGTGAAGTGGAGAGAAACACTGATTGAGACTCTCACCGGAAAGACAATCATCTTGCTCGTAGGCGGACTATTCGTAGGGTATTTCACCTCAGAAATTGGATATGCAAAAGTCACACCATTCTTTATCGATCTTCAATCCGGCGCCCTCACGCTCTTCTTACTTCACCTCGGCTTTATCGCTGGAGGCCAGTTGGGTCAGTTGAAAACTGCCGGTGTAGCTATTGCAATTTTTAGCATTGTATTTCCGATTGTCGCGGGAGCGCTCGGTGTCTTAGCCGGAACTCTTGCGGGACTATCAGTTGGGGGAGCTGCGATTCTTGGAATCCTTGCCGCCAGTGCTTCGTACATTGCTGCACCAGCAGCTGTTTCATTGGGATTGCCGACAGCAAATGGTTCGCTTGCGCTCTTCGCAAGTATTGGAATTACTTTTCCCTTTAACTTACTTGTGGGAATTCCGCTCTATCTTGAAATGGCAAAGAAGTTAGCAACGATTCTCTAGTTGCTCTGTGGGACTAATTGTTGTCGTAATCTTCTTGCGTCTCAGGTGCATCGGCAACAGGAGCCTTTGACCCAAACATGATTTCATCCCAGGAAGGAATCTTTGCGCGGGCTACAACGCCATCCTCTGAATCAGCTGCAGAGGGAGTATCGCGAATAGCAACAAGACGTGGAGTCTCAGGTTTTTCTTCTTCAACTACAACAGGGGAGAAGAGTGAACTTGCACCAGGAAGTTCGACTGGTGCAACTGGCTCGACTCGTGAAGGGTGAGTGGGTTCGGCAGTGATAAAACCTGGCTCGATAACGCGAGCAGGCGCTTCTTCGCCGATCAGCCATGCACCATTGTCGTCCGTTGGATTGATGGTGCGGCGTGAAGTGTCAAAGTTCCAGGTAGCGATTCCGTTGCCATCGCGGTTGGGAAAGTGCAACTCGATATGCCATGTTGCATCAGGAAGACGCCAGGTATTCCAAGAGAGCTCATCTGCATCAACACCGCGGGGTACGAGCTTGTTGATGACTGCTTCAAGAAATGAAATATCTAGTCGAGTTGAATCTTTACGCAGTGAAGCAGAACGTGCCTGAGAAAGAATGTATTCGCGCTCTTGCAAGATCGGCCCAGAAAAGCGTGCAACCTTGTCGACAGTTGTGTTGCCTTCACGTGCGATGACCTCAGGAGCATCACCTGCACGTAGGCGACGCTGAATTTCTTTCACGCTGATTGTTTGATCAGCATCTTCTGAGGGAACCGCGCTTAAACGTGGTTGATTGACTGTTGCACGGAGAGTGTCGCTAATACGAAGAGAAAATTCGGTGCCATCGTTATCAACCAATGTGAGATGGGTGCCTTCATTGTTCTTGCCATGTAAACGGAGCTCACTCATGGGGGTGAGAATAACTGATGAGGGGCGTAGAATCTCGGCTATGAGCGGTCACAACACAGCAGAACTTCTCTTCCTCGCCCAACGAATCGGGCGCGAAGCTGCAGCACTGTTGATGGATCGTCCCGCAGACCTTCAGGTTGCAACGAAGAGCACGGCAATTGATGTTGTGACTCAAATGGATATTAAGGTCGAGGCGTTTATCGTTCAAGAAATTCTCGCTGCCCGTCCGCATGATGGGTTAATCGGCGAAGAAGGCGCTGCGCGAGAGAGTACATCTGGAATTACCTGGGTCATTGATCCTTTAGATGGAACCGTTAATTATCTCTACGACCTTCCTGGGTGGAATGTCTCAATCGCGGCAAAAGATGAACAAGGGCAATTAATTGGTGTGGTGACAGCGCCATCGATTAATTCAACGTGGTGGGCAGTTCGCGGGGAAGGAGCTTTCTTCAATGGCCGCCAGATTCACTGCAACGATCCTATTGCCCTTGACCGCGCCCTTATCGGTACAGGATTTCAATATGACGTCGCCCATCGCGATCGTCAGATTACCCTCGTTTCAAAGGCGCTTCCTATCGTGCGCGATATTCGCCGCTATGGGGCAGCGGCGGTGGACCTCTGCCATGTGGCGATGGGGCGGCTTGATGCCTATTACGAACATGGCCTCAAAGAGTGGGATTGGGCGGCAGCTGGGCTCATCGCCACGGAGGCAGGGGCTCGCTTTGGGCTTTATGGCCAGGCGCCCTACATGATGACTCTGGCTGCGGGACCGACCCTCTTCCCTGAACTCGAGCTCTTTCTGGGTCTGTAGTTCGAAGTAGCCCTAGGCCTCGATTTTCGCCTTGAGGCTCACCTGTGGCAAGATACGCAGTCTGTACGGCAATCCGTACTCATTAAAAGGTAACTCAAAGGATCCGATCATGAACATTCTCGACGTCGTAGACGCAGCATCCCTCCGCAAGGACATCCCACAGTTCCGCGCAGGCGATGAGCTCAAGATTCACGTCCGTGTTATCGAAGGTAACAAGTCACGTCTTCAGGTCTTTCAGGGTGTTGTAATCCGTCGCCAAGGTGATGGCGTTCGCGAGACATTCACAATCCGTAAGGTCTCTTACGGTGTGGGCGTTGAGCGTACATTCCCAGTACACACACCAGTGATCGAAAAGATTGAACTCGTCCAGAAGGGCGATGTGCGTCGTGCAAAGCTTTACTACCTCCGCGACCTTCGCGGTAAGGCTGCAAAGATCCGCGAAAAGCGTGATGGCATTGTTGGTTACGGCGATGGAATTCTCTCTACCCCTGAGGCTGCACCGGTTGTCGTTGCGGCCGAGCCAGAGATCGTCGCTGAGACTCCAGTAGCGGTTGAAGAAGTTGCAGTGGAAGCGCCAGTTGCTGAAGCAACTGAAACTCCAGCTGAGTAAAAATTTCTAAGTTCCTGCCTCGTAAGGGCTCGTTCTTTCGCGAGTTCCCTTTACTTGTCGTAGTCGCGCTCGCTGTCTCGCTTGTTATCAAGACCTTCTTGGTGCAGTTCTTCTTCATTCCTTCAGGGTCAATGCAGAACACACTTCAAATCGATGATCGCGTTGCAGTTAATAAACTTCCATTCATCGCAAAGTCAGTAAAGCGCGGCGATGTTGTTGTATTCCGCGATCCTGCAAATTGGTTGCCAACTCCTGTTGAAGAAGTAAGTGGAAACAAGATCATTGCAACGGCAAAGGAAGCACTTGTCTTTACGGGCGTTCTTCCTAATCCAGCAAAGCAATATTTGGTAAAACGCGTTATCGGCGTAGCAGGCGACAAGGTTGTCTGTTGTGATGCAAAGGGCGGCCTCACCATCAACGGTAAGGCAACTAATGAGCCTTACATCTTTGCTGGCAATAAACCATCAGAGATGAATTTCAATATCACTGTGCCTGAAGGAAAAATTTGGGTCATGGGTGACCACCGCGGTGCATCAGCAGATTCTCGCTATCACCAAGATGACGTCAACAATGGCATGGTCCCGCTTTCAAAGGTAACCGGGCGAGTCTTTGGAATCATCTGGCCATTGAAGAACTTTGGCTTTGTAGCATCACACGATCCTCTCGCAACAAAATAATTTCTTCGGCACATGTCTGCTTCGCCACAACGCATCGAAGAGATGTTGCGTGATGTCGGAATCTCACCAGTTGCAGGTGTTGACGAAGCTGGTCGAGGACCGTGCGCTGGCCCGCTGATTATTGCTTCAGTCATTCTCGATGATCCTTTCGCCGATACATGGAGAGAAATTCGTGATTCAAAAGAAATTTCAGAGAAGAAGCGTGAAGTGCTCTTCGATGTCGTAATGGAAAATGCAGCAGCGGTCAGTGTGATTGAAGTGTCACCGGAAGAGATAGATCTTCGCGGTGTTCATGCGGCAAACCTCGGCGGAATGCGTCGCGCAGTAAATGGATTGTCGATTACACCTGCATATGTATTGACCGATGGATACGCAATCGAGGGTTTGGCTGTACCTAACCTTGCAGTTTGGAAGGGCGATCAAGTCACCATTTCAATTGGCGCAGCTTCCATTATCGCCAAAGTGACTCGTGATCGAATCATGCGTGAGATGGATGCGCTCTACCCCGGCTATGGGTTTGCCGGACATAAGGGTTACATCACAGCAGCTCACACGGCAGCGATTCAAGAACGTGGTGTTCTGCCTATTCACCGTAAGTCTTTCTCCAATATTGCAGCGCTTCTGTAATCCACAGGCACGGCTTTACTCTCGCTTGAAGGCAGCGCGAAACTCTATTTTTCGCGGATGGTTCTTAAAAAGAGTAGAAATCTAGCTTTAGGCTCATTTGGCGAATCGCGAGTTGCAGACTTTCGATTGCAGCAAGGCGATGAAATTGTAGATCGCAATTGGAGGGTACGCGAAGGCGAAATTGACCTTATCTCCCTAGATAAGTTCGGAACTTTTCACTTTATCGAGGTCAAGACGAGAAGTTCGTTGGCATTCGGCCATCCATTTGAATCAATATCGCAAGTAAAGCTCTTGCGCATGCAACGACTGGCGATGGGGTGGTTGGTCACTCATGATTGCTTCGGGTGTGAATACTCAATTGATATTGCATCAGTACTCATTAATCCTGATGGTACTCATAGTCTCGAATTCCGAGCAGGTGTTCTATGACTATTGGCCGCACTCAGGCAGTCGCCCTTCAAGGGTTATTAGGAACAGTAATAGATATTGAATGTGATATTGCCGATGGAATACCCATGTATTCACTTCTTGGATTGCCCGATACATCTCTGCAGGAATCTCGCGATCGCGTGCGAGCTGCGTTATCAAATACCGGGCAGAAGTGGCCCAATAAGAAAGTTACAGTCTCGCTATCGCCTGCATGGTTACCGAAGAGCGGTCCAGGGTTCGATGTTGCAATTGCATTAGCACTGCTCGCAGCTGATGGAGTACTGCCGCAAGCGCCATTTGATGGAGCAATAATTCTCGGTGAGTTATCGCTTGATGGCGCGATTCGTTCTGTACGTGGAGTCCTGCCATCGCTGATCGCCGCTTATAAATCAGGGCTTACGCGCGCAATAGTTCCTCATTCAAATTTGCGCGAGGCAGAACTGATGGAGAATATGGAGATTCTCTCTTTCGAACATATCTCAGAGATTTTTCGATGGGCACTTCATGGTGAATATCCATTGAACGAACCTCTTGATTTAGAAATTGAAAACGTGGATGAGAATCTCGACTTCTCTGATGTCGCCGGACAGTCACGTGCTCGATTTGCTGCAGAGGTCGCTGCAACGGGCGGGCATCACCTACTGTTGATTGGTCCACCTGGTGCCGGAAAGACGATGATCGCATCGCGTATTCCATCGATACTTCCTCCCTTGACTGTTGAAGAAGCATTAGAGGTAACGGCAATCCACTCGATTGCAGGTGGGCTGACAAAGAGATCCCCCATGTCTCGTGTAGCACCAATTATCTCTCCGCACCATAGCGCTACTCGGGCATCAATAGTTGGGGGAGGCGGCCGTTCAATCTCTCCGGGCGCAATTTCACTGGGACACCGAGGCGTGCTCTTTATAGATGAAGCACCTGAATGTGCATCTGGAATATTGGATTCATTGCGTCAGCCTTTGGAATCAGGAAATATCACGATTGCTCGTCAGATAGGAAATGTGACTTTCCCTGCCCAGTTTCTCTTAGTACTTGCTGCCAATCCATGTCCATGCGGAAAGTTTTCAGGAAAAGGTCGCGGATGTACTTGTTCATCGCTGCAAGTGCGACGGTATCTCGGCAAGTTATCTGGGCCATTGATGGATCGCATAGATATTCGGGTCACAGTGGATCCAGTAGGTCGCGTGGAACTTGCATCCACAGAGCTCGGTGAGTCTTCGGCCGAGATTCGCAATCGGGTTGTTGGTGCGCGAGGTCGAGCTGCTCAAAGGTTCAAAGATGAATCCTGGACTTTAAATTCTCAAATCCCTGCACGGTCTTTACGTACAACATATTCACCAGATCGCAGCGCGATGAATTTCCTCCATGATGAATTGGATAAAGAGAACATCACGGCCAGAGGGCTTCATAAAGTCGTGCGTCTTTCGTGGACACTTGCAGATTTAGCCGGACACTCAAAGCCAACGCTCGATGACGTTCAAAGAGCATTCCTACTTCGTGATGGAGGAGAGTACTGATGGAGATTATGGATATGCGTTTAATAATTGCTGCGCATTACGAACCTGGCACACCTCGAGTCGCACGCGAGATTGAAGAACGTGGAGTTGAAGAAGTAGTTGCTGGTATTCCAGAGAGCGAGAGAGTAAATATTCGTGAAACGTACAATGCAATTTCGGCCTGCGGGGGAGTACTTCTTATGCCAGAGGATCCTCAGTGGCCAGCTCATCTCAATGACTTAGCAGTTCCACCTGTAGTAATTATCGTTAAGGGGGATCTTTCTGTACTGCAACAGCAATCTTTGGCGATTGTGGGTACACGAAATCCAACTCCTTACGGAGTCAAAAATGCACAAGAGTTCGCTACCGGTTTTGTCGATCGCGAGTGGGCGATCATTAGTGGGGGCGCCTACGGAATTGATTCTGCCGCTCACAAGGGCGCCCTCATAGCTGAAGGTGCGACAATTGCAGTAACTGCATCAGGGTTGGACAGTACCTATCCGGCAGGCAACCAAAGACTTTTCGACGAGATTATTGAAAATGGCGCCATCATTACCGAATACCTACCAGGTGCAATAGCCCGCCCGCATCGCTTCTTGGTTCGCAACCGATTGATTGCAGCGCTCTCGAAAGGGACTTTAGTAGTTGAAGCTGCATTTAGAAGTGGATCTTTACGCACTGCACGAGATGCTTCAGAACTCCTGCGTCCTGTTATGGCAATTCCTGGTCCGATTACTGCGCCGACTTCTGAAGGATGTCATCGATTAATTGGCGAAAGGAGCGCAGAACTCGTCACGTCGGTTGCCGATGCATATGAGCTGATGACTTCCCTGGTCTAGAAAAGGGGTGAAGTAATGAGAGAATAGAGGTATGAGTGAATTCCGTTCGGGCTTTGTTGCCATTGTTGGCCGCCCTAATACAGGAAAATCCACTCTCATTAACGCCCTTGTCGGCAGCAAGATTGCGATTACATCGCATCATCCCAATACAACACGGCATGCAATTCGTGGAATTATCAATAACCCAGAATTTCAAGCGGTTCTCGTGGATACACCTGGTGTTCATAAGCCGCGCACCTTGCTGGGTCACCGACTCAATGCTGTTGTTAACGAGAGCCTTGATTCTGTCGATGTCATCATGATGTGTCTTCCAGCAAATGAAGCAACCGGTGCTGGCGATCAATTTATTGCAGCAGAAATTGCAAAGCACCCACGTGCAAAGAAGTTTGCTCTTGTCACCAAGACTGATACCGTCAACAAGAAGAGCCTTGCAGATCGTTTGATGACAATCAGCGATCTTGCTGTTGGATTTACCTGGGATGAAATCATTCCGGTTTCAGCTGTGATTCATGACCAAATCGAATTATTAGAGAAAATCATCGGCGATAACCTTCCCGTAGGTCCTGCCTTCTACCCAGAAGACCAGAAGAGCGACCAGGGCACCGAACAATTGATCTGCGAACTCATTCGTGAAGCAGCCATGCGTGATGCCCTGCAAGAACTTCCGCACTCGATTATGGTGACTATCGATGAGATGTCTGAGCGTGAGCCCAATGGAACACGTCCGTTCTATGACATTCATGCTTCCATCCACGTAGAGCGCGATTCACAAACCGGCATCATCTTGGGCCACCAAGGGCAACGCCTCAAAGATATTGGAACGCGCGCACGTAAAGATATTGAGCGCGAGCTGGGTGCGCGAATTTTCCTTGGGCTACACGTTAAGGTTTCTAAAGAGTGGCAGCGCGATCCCAAGTTATTGGAGCGCCTTGGATTTTCAGATAAGAAGCACTCTTAAGCAGAGATTGCGCCAGTACCAAGCGCAATTAATAGTGCAGTACCTAACACGATTCTATAAATCACAAATGGCGTAAATGATTTTGTTGAGATGTAACGCATCAACCATGCAATGACGGCATATCCCACAATGAAGGCGACTAAGGTCGCCGTGATTGTCTGCGACATTGTGAAGACGCGAATGCCAGGTTCGTCGATTGCTTTCTTTAATTCATAAAGCCCGCTACCAAAGACTGCAGGAAGAGCGAGTAAGAACGAGTAACGCAGCGCAGATTCGCGACGATATCCAAGGATTCGCCCCATTGCGATAGTTGCACCTGAGCGAGATACGCCTGGAATCAGCGCAAGGGATTGTGCGAGGCCATAGAGAATTCCGTGGCCGGGAGTCAGTTGATCGAGAGTGCGCTCATTGCGCCCCATGTAATCCAAGAATCCCAAGAGGAATCCGAAGACGATAAGCGTTGTTGCAATGATCCACAGTGAGCGAAGTTCGTTTTCGATGTAGCTCTGCCCAAGATAGCCCAAGATAACGATGGGTAAAGTACCCACTGCAATGAGCCAAGCAAGGCGTGCATCACTGCTTTCGTGATGCGTCAGATGTGAGCTGCGCTTGAGCGACTTAAGCCAAGCTTTGATGATTGAGAAGATATCTTTGCGGAAATAAATCAAGACTGCGAGCTCGGTTCCGATCTGAGTAATCGCAGTAAAGGTTGCTCCAGGATCTCTCGCTGAATCCATTAACTTGCCAATGATTGCCAAGTGAGCATTTGATGAAATTGGCAAGAACTCAGTAAGACCTTGAATAATTCCTAAGAAGATTGCACTAAACATTGGCAGTTGCCTCACTCTTTCGACTTGCAAAATAAGAGCCGACTAGAACGAGCGGCAGTCCAAGAACGATGCCAATTGTAAGTGGCTCACCCAAGATAATGACGCCAAGAACTACGGCACAGGCAGTATTCAGGTAAGTCACAAGAGAGGCACGGGCAACATCAATAATTGAGGTCAGAGTAAAGAAGATTGCAAATGCCAAGCCTGTTGAGAGAACACCTAGACCGATAATTGCCGAGATAGCTTGGGAAGAAATGTGGTGGTCTGGCCATTGAGCCACAGTAAAAGGTAGATAGAAGAGAGCGGTGATTGCCATTGCCACTGCATTAATCGCTACTCCCGATACTCCTGGCAGCTTTCCTTGCACCATCATGACCGCGTATGAATATCCCACTGCAGCAAGGAGAACCATTCCGATTGCCAGTGGATCGACGCTGCCCTTGATGCTCTCGATTCCAACAACTGCAATCAATCCAATAAAACCAATAACAATTCCGAGAAGGCGCTTGTGATGCCACACAGTCTTATCGCCTTTGAGAGAGGCGAAGATAGTTGCCCAGATAGGTACTGATGCAATCAGCAAACCGGCAAGACCGGATGAGATTTTCTGTTCGGCAGTACCGATGAGAATCCAAGGGCCAATCATTTCGAGGATTGCATATGGAATTACATATTTGATTCCACGAAGTGCGGCTCCCAATGATTTCTGATGTATCGACCAAGGAATCAAAATTGCCGCACCGATTGCGGTTCTCAGGCAGACAACAGTTGCAGGGGAGAAGCCATTCTCAGGATCGACAGCAACTTTGATAAAAAGATATGGAACACCCCATAGGAATCCAACCAAGAGAAATAGACCTAAGCCGCGACGCGACATTGTGGCTCCAATGCTGTGCTGTAGTTAGCGGTTATTGATAACCGAGCGATAGAGAGCGAGTGTAGTTGCCGCGACTGCATCCCACCCAAATTCATTCATCGCGCGCTGACGTCCAGCTTTTCCATATTGAACGAGAAGATCTGGATTTCCCATTAAGCGGGTAATCGCAGCCGAGATTTCAGATTCAAATCGAGGTATGTCGTTTTCGGTGAAATTAACGAGCTCGCCAGTCTTGCCGTCGCTGACAACTTCAGGAATGCCTCCCACACGAGAAGCCAAGACCGCTGTTTCACACCCCATTGCTTCAAGATTGACGATTCCCAACGGTTCGTAAATCGATGGACAGAGGAAGAGGTCTGCATAGGTGAGTGCTGCAGTTAATTTATCGTGGGGGAGCATCTCCTTGATCCACCAGACGTTGCTGCGAGTTTTTTGCAGTTCAGCAATGAGGTCAGCTACTTCTGCGCCAATTCCGGGTTCATCAGGGCTGCCTGCTGCGAGGACAAGTCCATATTCTGCTGGAACATCGCGCCAGGCACGCAGTAAATGGGCCAATCCTTTCTGGCGAGTAATGCGACCAACAAACATCGCATAACGTCCAGTGATTCCAAATTCCTTCAAAACGGAGTTATCGGAATTTGGTGTAAATCGTGATGTATCAACACCATTGCGAATCGTGACAACCTTTGCAGGATCAACATTGGGATATGCCTTCAGAACATCGGCACGCATTCCATCGCTGACTGCGATGATGGCAGCAGCTGCTTCATAAGCCGTCTTCTCTGCCCAGGAAGAGATTTGATATCCACCGCCGAGTTGATCTGCTTTCCATGGGCGAAGTGGCTCGAGCGAATGTGCGCTAACGATATGCGGAGTTCCATAGAGCAATGACGCTGTATGGCCAGCCATATTTGCATACCAAGTATGTGAATGAATGACATCAACGTTGCCGAGATTATTAGCGATAGCCAAATCCGTTGCAATAGCCTGAAGGGCCGGATTGGCATCGACAAATTCTGCTGGGGTTGAATATCCAAAAGCACCATCCTCGCGCGCACCACCAAAGCAGTGGACATCAACCTCAACGTGATTGAGTTTGCGAAGAGCTTCGGTTAATTGGACGACATGGACACCGGCTCCGCCATATACAGCAGGCGGCCACTCCTTAGTAATGATTCCAATTCGGGTCTGATCAGCTGCGCTCGACATAGAGAAAGAGTAGTCGCGGGTATGGCTTTGTAGTAGGGAGTTCTGTAGCCTTTGTCCATGGCGCGCTTTGAATCTCCACTCGGAATCGTCCTTGCAGGTGGCGAGGGTAAGAGATTGATGCCACTTACGGCAGATCGCGCAAAGCCAGCAGTGCCATTTGGTGGCTCATACCGCCTCATCGATTTTGTTCTCTCCAATCTTGTGAATGCCGATATGCGCAAGATTGCAGTTCTTACCCAGTACAAGTCACACTCGCTTGACCGCCACATCACCACCACTTGGCGCATGTCAACGCTGTTAGAAAATTACGTAACTCCAGTTCCTGCCCAGCAGCGCCTAGGTCCGCGTTGGTATACAGGTTCGGCTGATGCAATTTTGCAGAATTTCAATTTGATTCAAGATGAAAACCCAAAGCATGTAGTTGTATTCGGTGCAGATCACGTTTATCGCATGGATCCAAGTCAGATGTATGACCAGCACCTTAGTACTGGCGCAGGCGTCACAATCGCTGCAATTCGTATGCCACGTTCAGAGGCACATGAATTCGGTGTCATTGAACTCGCTGAAGATGGCATCACTATTAAGAAATTCCACGAGAAGCCAGCTGATCCTCCTGCAATGCCAGGTCACCCAGATCTTGCATTGGTTTCAATGGGTAACTACATCTTCAAGCGCGATGTAATGGAAGAAGCGCTCATCCTGGATTCTGAAGATCTTGAATCTCGCCACGATATCGGCGGAAACATCATTCCAATGCTCACTGCAGCGGGTCAGGCAAAGGTGTACGACTTCGAGCACAACGTTGTGCCAGGTGCAACTGAGCGCGATAAGGGTTATTGGCGCGACGTAGGTTCGATTGATGCCTACTATGACGCACATATGGACCTCGTCTCAATCCATCCAATCTTTAATTTGTATAACCGTGATTGGCCACTACTGACCAACCCACCTTCATTGCCTCCTGCAAAGTTCTCTGAAAATGGAATCGCGCAAGACTCCATTGTTGGTGCTGGTTCGATTATTGCCGGCGGACACGTCAGCCGTACAGTCGCCTCGTACGATGTTCATGTTGGTACCGGCGCTTTTGTCGATAGTTCTGTCTTGATGCCTAACGTCAAGATTGGAGACCGTGCGGTCATTCGTAAAGCGATTATCGATAAGGGTGTTGTTGTCGAACCTGGTGCTCAAATTGGCGTAGATCTCGAAAGAGACCGCCAACGCTTTACTGTCACTCAATCAGGAATCGTCGTTGTTGGAAAAGGTATTCGCGTTACTCCATAGTGAAATTAGGCTAGGAGTTTTTTCAACTCATCTGCGACAAAATCGATCGCTTCCTGTGCTGTAGGCGTTACGGCCAGGTTAGTAAAGAATCCATGAATCATGCCTTCATACTGTTTGTACAAGACAGGTACGTGGTCGCGATGTAAGAGGGCCGCATACTGCTCACCATCGCTAAGTAGAGGGTCGAATTCTGCGGTCAGGATGATTGCTGGCGCTACCTCAGTGAAATCTTTTGCGGTCATAGGTACTGCATATGGATTCTCGTTGTGAGCATCGCCTTGAAGATATTGATCCCAGAACCATTTCATGGCTTGAGTCGTGAGACCGTAACCAGTTGCCATATTTTCATATGAATCAGTGGTGAATTTTCTTCCGTTGCATGGATAAATCAAAAGCTGAAACTTGAGAGTTATTCCTATGTCGCGTGCCTTGAGAGCAACAGCACTTGCGAGAGTTGCACCTGCGCTATCACCTGCAACACCTACAAAGTCTCGATCAATCTTCAGTTCGTCACTATGTGCCATAACCCATTGAAGTGTTGCAAAGCAATCATCGAACGGAATTGGGAAAGGATGTTCTGGCGCCTTTTGATAATGAACTCCAATGATTGTGAACCCTGATTGATTTGCAAGACGTGACATAGATGCGTCATACATATCAAGATAGTTGAGTACAAAACCGCCACCATGGAAATGCACTATTGCAGGTGCCGCCGGATTATCTGTCGGTCGGTAAATTCGAATAGGGAGATCGGCGGTTGGTCCAGGGATAAAGCGATTGATCACTTCTCTCACTGGTTCGACCGGTCCAGATGTCGCCATGCGCCCTTGGGTATTTGCGCGAATCTCAGATAATGGCGCATCCCACACTGCAGGAAGTCCAGCAGCCGCCTGCTTCTCGAGGAATGCTTTGATTTCTGGGGCCAGTGGCATGGAGACAGTAAATCACGGGCACGCTAGACTTGACCCAGGTCAACGTTGACATCAGGGCTTCTTTTGCAAAGCCCAATCACACTTTCAATTTGGAGTTTCAAATGCGTTTTGGTGTTCTTACAGGTGGCGGAGATTGCCCAGGTCTTAACGGTGTCATCCGCGGTGTTGTGACAAAGGGAATCAAGGATTACGGCTACGAGTTCGTAGGTTTTCGTGATGGCTGGAAGGGGCCTCTCGAGGGACTGACAATGCCTTTGGATCTAGCAACAGTAAAGCCCATCCTTGCAAAGGGCGGAACAATCCTCGGATCATCACGCACAAACCCATTTAAAATTGAGGGTGGCGTTGAGAAAATCAAGGCTAACCTTGAAGCACACGGCGTGGATGCACTTATCGCAATCGGCGGAGAAGACACTCTTGGCGTGGCTACAAAGCTCCACGCTCTTGGCGTCAAAGTCATCGGTGTTCCAAAGACGATCGATAACGACCTCAACAACACAGACTTCACATTTGGTTTTGATACTTCAGTCAATATTGCAATGGAGGCTATCGATCGCCTTCACACAACTGCAGAGTCACACCACCGCCCATTGATTGTTGAAGTGATGGGTCGCCACGCTGGCTGGATCGCGCTTCACTCAGGAATCGCAGGAGATGCTGCATGCATCTTGATTCCAGAGCAGAAGTTTTCGGTCGAAAAGGTCTGCGAATACGTCAAGTCACGTTTTGAGACAGGCACAGCACCCATCATCGTTATCGCTGAGGGTGCAATCCCGCAGGATGGCGACATGATGGTCAAGGATCAAGAGCTCGATGCTTTTGGCCACGTCAAGCTTTCAGGAATCGGCGAATGGCTTGCTCAAGAGATTGAGAAGAAGACCGGTTACGAGACTCGTTGCACAGTTCTTGGTCATATCCAACGCGGTGGAACACCAACAGCATTCGACCGTGTTCTCTCATCACGTTTCGGTCTTGAGGCAATCACTGCGGCTCACCAAGGTGACTGGGGAACAATGATGGCTCTCCACGGAACAGATATCGTTCACGTCCCATTGGCATCAGCTACAGATGTCTTGAAGACAGTTCCGCTATCTCGCTATGAAGAGGTTTATTCATTCTTCGGTTAAGCCGATAAGAATAGAAATTACCCCGCACCAATTCCCTACGAGACTTTAGGCTAACGACATGACTTCTTTGGATTCGCTCTTTGACGATAAGGCTGTTGCTGCGCAACAACCCAACTGGCCAGGCGGTCCACAAGGTGAGCCATTAGCTAAGGCAGTGGCAGAGCTCAAATCTCTGCCACCGCTTGTCTTCGCAGGTGAATGCGATGAACTCAAAGCACGCATCGCAGACGCTGCCGCAGGTAAGGCGTTTTGGTTACAAGGCGGTGATTGTGCAGAAACTTTTGGATCCGCAACTGCTGATTCAATCCGCAATCGCATCAAGACAATCCTCCAAATGGCAGCCGTGTTGCAGTACCAGTCTTCACTTCCTGTGATCAAAGTAGGGCGTATGGCTGGTCAATTTGCGAAGCCACGTTCTAATGACACTGAGACTCGTAATGGCGTCACACTTCCGGCATACCGTGGGGATGCCGTCAACGGACTCGAGTTCACAGAAGAGTCTCGCACCCCGGATCCACAACGTTTGGTAAAGGTTTACAACACTTCTGCGGCAACTCTCAACTTGGTACGTGCGTTTACCCAAGGTGGATTTGCAGATCTCCGTCGCGTTCACGAATGGAACAAGGGATTTATTAAGGACTCAACATTCGGCGAGAAATACGAACAAGTCGCAAATGAAATCGGTCGCGCACTCTCATTCATGGAATCAGCAGGCGTTGATCCCAATGAATTCAAGGCTGTTGATTTCTATGCAAGTCATGAAGCGCTCATAATTGAATATGAGAAGGCACTGACACGTATCGATTCACGCACAGAACTTCCTTACGATGTATCTGGTCACTTTATCTGGATCGGTGAACGCACACGGCAGATGGATGGCGCACACGTTGATTTTGCATCAAAGGTGCGCAATCCAATTGGTGTAAAACTGGGTCCAAAGACAACGGTTGAAGATGCTCTCGCCTTGATTGAAAAGCTTGATCCCAATCGCGAGCCAGGTCGACTTACCTTCATCACTCGCATGGGTGCAGGCAAGATTCGCGAGATTCTTCCAGCACTTGTGGAAGGCGTGACAAAGAACGGTGCACAAGTTCTCTGGGTCTGCGACCCGATGCACGGCAATACATTTGAGACTTCCAATGGCTATAAGACCCGTCAATTCGAAGATGTCCTCGATGAGGTTCGCGGCTTCTTTGAGGTTCATAAGGCGCTTGGGACACATCCTGGCGGAATCCATATCGAGCTCACCGGTGATGATGTTACCGAATGTCTCGGTGGCGGCAATCAGATCTCAGAGAAGGATCTTGAATCCCGTTATGAGACTGCGTGTGACCCACGCCTGAACCACTCACAATCCCTCGAGCTTGCATTTCTCGTTGCAGAGATGTTGCGCGATCGCTAAAGAATGAATGAGCTCGTATCGACGACGATGTCGTCTCCGATAGGAAAGCTCTACATTCTCAGCCGTGGCACAACAGTTCTCGGTCTCAACCTCTCAGGTTTCCAAGACCTTCTCGCATCGCTATCTCAGAAAGAGTTAGAAGAGAAGATCGGAAAGAGTTCAAAAATTCCTGGCATTACCGACACGTTGGAAAATTACTTTGATGGCGCCCTCACGGCAATCAATTCAATTGCAGTCAAGCAACCAGGTGGAGATTTCTCTCAAGCCGCATGGGCTTCCATGCGCAAAATCAAAGCTGGCACTGCTGAGTCGTATGCTGACTTGGCATACCGCGCAGGAAGCCCAGCTGCAGTACGTGCAGCGGGAAGTGCATGTGCCAAGAATAAGATTGCCGTAATTATTCCTTGCCACCGCATCATTAAGTCAGGTGGTGCGATTGGCGCCTATGGCTGGGGAGTAAATAAGAAGGTGTGGTTACTGAAGCACGAAGGCTATGAGCTCTAACCAAGCACCTTTGTCATAATCGCAATAGCTTCATCGCATTGAGCATCATCAAAATCAAGATGAGTGACAAGACGTGCAAAGGATTTTCCTAAGGCGCTGATCCACAGTCCATTTTCCTTACAACGCGCTGCAAAATCAGCGGCCGAGATGCCGAGTTGAGAGAGATCCAAGCCAACGATATTTGTTTCAACATGGTCAGGATTAATAAGGGTGGCATCATGCGCGGCAAGTGCCAACGCCATCTTCTTGGCGCGTGCATGATCATCTGCCATGCGAGCGATGTTGTTGTCGAGCGCAAAATCAGCTGCCGCTGCGAGCAGGCCAATCTGTCGCATTCCTGCACCGTACCGTTTTCTCCACACGCGACATTCAGCGATTGTTTCCTTGCTTCCGAGTGAGACTGACCCTACAGGCGCACCAAGTCCCTTTGAGAGACAGACGCTAATAGTGTCGAAGTGCTTTCCAAATTCAGCGAGTGGAGTACCGGTAGCTACATGTGCATTCCAGATACGAGCTCCATCGAGGTGCATCGAAATTCCACGCGCACGAGCTTCGCGGGAGAGTTTTGCAATCTGGTCGATTGGTTGAACGGTTCCACCGCCGAAGTTGTGTGTGTTTTCTACCGCAATAGCTGTGGTGGAGACTAAATATGGGCCGGCATTTTCATGAGCAAGTGCCAGAGGTACATCGGCATTGAGCAATCCGCGATCAGACTTCCATGTGCGAGTTGTAATGCCGCTGAAAACAGCGCCAGCACCTAGTTCGGCTCGAACGATATGTGCACGTTCATCTGTCAGGAGTTCTTCTCCTGGCTTTACAAGTGTGCGAATCAGAAGTTGATTGGCAAGGGAACCGGTAGGGGAGAAGAGGCCGGCTTCCATTCCGAACATTGCCGCAATGCGCGCTTCCAGTGCGTTGACGGTTGGATCGTCACCATAGACATCGTCGCCGACCTTTGCAGAGGCAATTGCCTCACGCATCCCGTGAGATGGTTGAGTAACTGTGTCAGAACGTAGATCAATTGCCATTGCCCACCTCTACCTCTCGTGGTTTTACGATCGCGAACATTGCAACTAAAACAAGAATGCCGCCTAGCAAAGCTTGAGCCCTAATTGTCTCGCCTCCCAAGAGAACTGCAAAGAGGGCTGCAAAGACAACTTCCATAGTCAGAATTACTGCAACTTTTGTCGAAGAGATATGGGCTTGTGACCAAGTCTGTACCATAAATGCGATTGCGGTACAGAAAATCGCAGTATAGATAACAACTGGCCAGCCGGATTTTCCTGCAGGGAGTTCGTACCCTTCAGCAAAGGCGAGGACACCCGTAAGAATTGCACATCCCGTCAGCTGCACAACGGTCATTGCGTAGCTATCGAGTCCATTACTCCAATGTCCAAGAGCCACAATGTGGGCGCCGAATGCAACCGCACTGACCAAAACCAAGAGCTCTCCGTAGCCAACTGACCAACCATGAAGCGAAAGGAGGGCCAGACCGGTCGTCGCGGTGATGACGCAACCCCAGGTGTAGAGGTCGATTTTCTGGCGCAGAACAATCCAGGCAATCAGGGGAGTGGAGACCACATACAACCCGGTGATAAATCCTGTGATTGCAGCACCAGCAATTGCAAGTCCCAGTGTTTGAAAGATATATCCAGTACCGAGAAAGAGCCCTGCCAATAAACCTTTACGGAGAATCTCCGGAGTAATCTTCTTAAGAACCGCTGGTTTGAGGGCAATCATTGCAATAACAGCACACGCGAAACGAGTAAAGAGGAAGCTATTGACGTTCTGCTTTGCGATGGGATCTTTCATCACAACAAATGCCATTCCCCACGAAGCTGAAACGGCAAGCAGTGCCCACGGAGCTAATTTGATGAGTCGACTGTGAGCGTGGCTCATCCGCGCAATTTCTTTAAGAGTGCGATTTCAGCGCCGTGCTCAGGCTCCATTCCTGGAGTTTCAAGAATGAGGGGAGCGTTAGCCACTGCTGGATGTTTCAGGAGCTCTTTAAAGGGAGCCTCACCAATAAATCCCTGCCCGATATTTTGATGGCGATCTTTCAGCGCACCACAGACATCCATTGAATCGTTTGCGTGAATCAATTGGATTCGCTCGATGCCAGCGACCTCAACTAAGAGATCGAGAGTCTCTTTCATGCCACCCTTTTTAGCAATGTCGTGTCCTGCAGCAAAGACATGACAAGTATCGAGACAGATACCTACCTTTGGATGGTACTCAAGAGCCTTCAAATATTTATCTATATCTTCAAGTCGCTTGACGAGGGATTGACCTTGGCCCGCTGTTGGTTCAAGCAACAACATCGGTGCATCATCACCGAGCTTTTCAAGGATAGGCATCATGCCCTTATTAATTTGCTTCCACGCTTGATCTACAAATTCTTCTTTGACTGCAGAGCCGGTGTGAACAACAACGCCGAGAGCTCCGATTTCCTGACCTCGCTTTAACGAATAGGCGGTCGATGCGAGTGAATTCTTATAAGTATCTTCAGTAGGAGATCCTAGATTGATCAAAAATGGTGCGTGTACATAGACCTCGAGATCGAGCGCATC
>NZ_JBJTMK010000064.1:0-4014 GCF_046070465.1 Candidatus Planktophila sp.
CCGAATCCCATGAGAATGAGTCCGACCAACAAAATCCAGGCTGTCGTTGCCATTCCCATAATGATGAGGCCGACCGGGAAAATCAAAGAGGCCACAGTAATCACAGATTTAGTGCCTAACTTATGAATGAGTCGTCCGCCAAATTGTCCAGCGAGAATGGATCCCACCGTGGAGCCAAGGAAGATAAACCCAAACTGCCCATTATTAATTCCAAGAATCGCCTTGATTTCCGGAATGCGAGGCACCCATGCCATGTTGACGACCCCCATAAGAAAGAAGGAAATCCATACAGCTTTATGAGCACGTTGACCGCGGGCAAGATCTGACTTCACGATGAGAAACCTATCCTCTAATCTTGCTAACTGTGGAGCACATACTCGAAAAGTCGGCTGTAAAACGAGTGGCAGTAGCAATGGAGGGGCTTGGTATTGCAGGGCCGATAACTGTCCTCAGTGATACCGCTCGTACCGCCCAAGATGCAGCCTCTGCGTTAGGAATTGAAGTCGGGCAGATTGCTTCATCACTGATCTTTCAAACTCCCGAAGAGGAAACTTTGTTGATCATCACAAGTGGTCGCCACCGCGTCGATACCGAACTCGTCGCTCGCAACCTTGGCTATAGCGAGCTAGGACGTGTGGATGCAGCATTCGTAAAAGAGTTCTCTGGCTTTTCAATTGGGGGTGTCAGTCCCATTGGATGGACCAACAAGCCAGATATCACTTTGATCGATGAGGCCCTCAATGATTATGAGGTGGTGTGGGCTGCGGCTGGCCACCCACATGGAGTCTTTCCTACAACCTTTGCCGAGTTGCAAAAGGCAACATGCGCTTCGCCATCGATTGTTTCTTATGAATAAAACAATCTTCTATTTATTTACAATTAAACGAAGTGCCATGCCATTTGCTTTTACCCAAATGGCATGGGGCCGGCGAACTGCTCGACATATTCCAGGAGTCACATTTGCAAAGCTCATGGGAACTGGAACAGGGAGAACTTTCACCCCAAGCGATGCAGATTTGAAGCAGTGGGCCATCCTCTTTGTTGCAGAGGACATCAATCTCATTGATCAATCACCTTTTATTGAGCGATGGAAGAAACGCTCGCTCAAGGTAGATAAGTACGTTCTTAATCCGATTTCATCACATGGACAATGGTCAAAGTGTGAACCTTTTGAGATTTCGGCTCAGAGCCATAGTGGCGGCCCTGTCGTTGCGATAACGCGAGCTCGCTTGAAATGGTCGCAATCTCTTCGATTCTGGCGCTCTATCCCACCCGTGGTCGTTGACCTACACCAATCCCCCGGGCTCCTCTTTTCTATCGGAATTGGTGAAGCTCCGATTGGATTACAAGGCACCTTCTCTCTCTGGCAATCGGCAGAAGCGCTACGTGGTTTTGCATACAAGAACGCCCCTCATCGTGCGGTCATTGAAGATACCAAACGCTTTAATTGGTATAGCGAAGAGCTCTTTGCCCGCTTTGACCTCGTCAATACGGCAGACTTCCCTCATGTCTATTAGGCACTACACACCGCGCAGAAGGCGGCATGGGATTTCGCAACGCGCTCGTATCACTCTAGGTGCTGCTCTTGCGCTGACAATTTTCCTGCAGATTGCTTATCCGCTGACTGATGGTTCTCTTCTGCAATACATCACCATCGCAACCGTTTATGTCGGAGCCGTCTCCATGGTTCTTCATGCCTATCTTTCTTACGGCATTAAGTACGCCTCACGCTATCTTCTTATCGTTGCGCTCTTCGGATACTTCATCGAACTTCTCGGCGTTCATAGCGGGTGGCCATTTGGAATCTATAGCTATGACGAATCACTTGGATTTGCGATCGCAGGAGTTCCACTCGTGGTCCCCTTTGCATGGGTGATGATGGTGCACCCTGCACTCGTTGCAGCTCGTCGAGTGACAGCTAAGTGGACATTTATTTATGGCGGAGCGCTTCTGGCTGGATGGGATTTATTCCTTGATCCTCAGATGGTTGCCGCAGGTCGCTGGACATGGGATGTAACAGGTTCACATATTCCATTCGTACCTGACGTACCACTCTCCAATTTCTTTGGTTGGCTCCTTGCGGGATGCGCAATCATTTCGCTTTTGAATGTTGTTCTGCCTTTTGAGCGGAGAAAAGAGAGCGCAAGTTTGCGCGCGGTTACCCTTCTCCTTACCTGGGTTCTTTTCTCTGGCTTTATCGGAAATCTCTTCTTCTTCGATCGACCAGGGCTCGCCTTTCTTGGGGCTTTAGTCTTTGGCGCTTTTGCAACTCCGTTCATCTATAAGAACTGGCTTGGCGAAGCTTAAGCACAATGATCTTCTCGCTCTTTCTCCTCAACTCGCTCCTGCTTGCACTTTCGCTCATTAATTTTGCAACCATTCGAAAGCCTCTGCCCGCAGCAAATATCACAGAATCTATTCATGTGCTTTTGCCAGTTCGCAACGAGGAAGAGAACATCGAGCGAGTGGTCTCTCAGTTGGAGGCACAAGCAGGTGTAGCAAATTTAAAAGTTATTGTTATCGATGATAATTCTGAAGATCGCACCTATGAAATCGCCTCGTCATTAGCATCCGACCGAATCACAGTCATTCAAGCACCATCGCCTCAACCTGAATGGCTCGGAAAAGTCAGCGCCCTCCATTTTGCTTTCCTATCGAGTGAAAAAGCTGATATCACTATCTCTGTAGATGCAGATGTGCATTTCGCTCCTGATGCAATATCTCGTGCAGTGAGAACTCTCCTGACACATAACTTGGATTTCATTTCACCATACCCTCACCAGATTGCTCTCACCTGGGCAGAGCGCCTTGTTCAACCACTCTTGCAATGGTCGTGGATGAGCACCTTGATTTTACGAGGCGCTGAAAAGTGGCCCCTCGCCTCGACCGTCGTTTGTAACGGGCAATTCTTAGTAATGAAGACTTCTTCGCTCAGTGCGGTGGGCGGATTTGCATCTGTTGCGCATAAAGTTCTTGATGACATAGAGCTCGGTCGCTCCTTCGTTACAGGTGGATTCAAAGGTGCAGTTATTGATGGCTCTTCCATTGCGTCAACGAGAATGTATTCATCAATGAGAGAAATCCGCGAAGGGTACGGCAAGTCGTTGCATGCAGCCTTTGGCTCTCCTTTCGGATCCGTTGTTGCTGCGCTCTTTATGATCTTTACTGGTGTTCTTCCGTTTATTTATTCTCTACATGGCAACCTTCTGGCGATTGGGGCGTTAGTTGCGATAACCGGAAGTCGAATGATCTCTGCCGCCGCTTCCTCTTCGCGCATTCGTGATTCATTTCTCCATCCTGCATCGGCCGTACTCTTTATCTATCTGCTTTACTTCTCGTGGAGTAATCGAGGTAAGACTCAGTGGAAGGGGCGCACTCTATGACCGGACAGGTCGGAAAAGTGAAAGAGCCCAAGAAGATTGTCGTCATCGGGGCAGGTATAGGTGGCATGTGTGCCGCTGCTCGACTGGCGCGAGCGGGTCATAATGTCTCTATCTACGAAGCATCTGATCGCGCTGGCGGAAAATGTCGCACAGAGTGGATCGGCCGTTACGCATTCGATACAGGACCGTCGCTTCTAACAATTCCAGCAGTTTTCCGAGATTTCTTTCAACGTACCGGAAAACATATGGGTCAAGTTCTCGAGTTAGAAGCTGTCGACCCCTCTTTTGATTACCGTTTCCATGATGGTAAATCAGTTCAATTTACAAACTTATCGCGCAAGAAAACTCTCGAGTCCATCTCTGATTCATTCGGAAGCGACGCAGCGAAAGAGTGGGATCGCGTACTGCAGCGTGCTGAAACGATGTGGGATGTATCGCGAGAGCCATTTGTTGAATCCGAACTTCGCAGCCCGCTCTCGCTATTAAAGCGGAGAAATATCCTGCGTGACCTTCGCATCATTGCCCCACTTGCAACACTGCGAGATTTTGGGCTTACCAATCCCTATCTTTCGAAAATTATGGATCGCTACGCAACCTATAGTGGTTCTGATCCCCGTAAAGCTCCAGCCGT
>NZ_JBJTMK010000065.1:0-11214 GCF_046070465.1 Candidatus Planktophila sp.
ATCAGCGTGAGACCACAGTGGCATGGGATGCAGCTACCGGCCAGCCACTTCATAACGCGATCGTCTGGCAGGATGTTCGCACCGCTTCCTATCTTGAAGGTCTCTCCGAACAATCTCGCACCACGCTGAAATATAAGAGCGGTCTCACTGTTGCTCCTTACTTTGCTGGCAGCAAGATGCACTGGTTAATTGAAAACTCAGCCGCTGTTCGCGATGCAATTGCTTCAGGAACCGCCCGCTTTGGCACTATCGATAGCTGGCTGTTGTGGAATCTCTCTGGCGGCACACAAGGCGGAGTTCATTACACCGATGTCACCAACGCGAGCCGCACATTATTGATGAATCTCGAGACTCTGGATTGGGATCAAGAACTTCTCGACATCCTTGAAGTCCCTCGTTCAGTTCTCCCTGAAATCAAATCATCATCAGAGATTTACGCTCACACAAACCCACATGGCCCATTGGGTGCTGCAGTTCCGATTGCAGGAATCTTGGGCGACCAACAAGCAGCAATGGTGGGTCAGGTCTGTTTCAATCGCGGAGAATCCAAGACAACATATGGCACAGGAAACTTCGCTCTGCTCAATACCGGCACGGATATCGTGCGATCCAAGAACGGTTTGCTGACAACAGTGTGTTACAAATTCGGGGAGCAACCAGCCCGATACGCACTTGAAGGATCTGTTGCGGTCACGGGTTCTGCAATTCAATGGCTACGGGATCAGCTGGGCATCATTACTCATGCTGCAGATACTGAAAGCTTGGCATCATCTGTGACCGATACTGCCGGCGTCTACTTTGTTCCAGCTTTCTCTGGTCTCTTTGCTCCGTACTGGCGCAGTGATGCTCGCGGTGTCATTGTCGGCTTAACACGCGCAGCGACTAAGGCACATCTTGCACGAGCGGCTCTTGAAGCTATTTGTTACCAGACTCGCGATGTGATGGATGCGATGGTTGCAGACTCAGGTGTTCCCATGACCGAGATGCGGGTCGATGGTGGAATCACTGCAAACTCTCTCTGTATGCAGATGCAGGCAGACATTATGGGAATCGATATCACGCGCCCGCTGATCACTGAGACGACAGCACTTGGCGCTGCATATGCAGCAGGTCTTGCCGTCGGAGTCTGGTCCACTACAGATGAATTGAAATCTCAATGGCAACAATCTCGTCGTTGGAATCCAACAACTACCGCCGAAATCCGTGAAGTGGGTTATTCAGGATGGAAGAAGGCAATCGAACGAACCCTCAACTGGGCTTAATCGGGATAGGCTTGCGCCACTATGAACGAGATTAAAGAACTTTCAGCAGGAGTCATACGTACCGATCGCACCATGAATGACGGTCGTACGATTCGTTATTACGACACTGCAGGACAATCTCGAACAGTTGCAGATCAGCGGGAAAAGGAAGAACAGCCCGGTATCGGCGAACTCCGCCTCGATCCCTTGGTCAACGAATGGGTTGCAATGGCAGCTCACCGCCAAGGTCGCATCTTCTTGCCACCTAAAGAGCTCTGTCCCCTCTGCCCGACTACTGGCGAACTCCTTACTGAAATTCCAGAATCTGAATATGAAGTAGTTGTCTTTGATAACCGCTCACCATCGCTTCGCCCGCCCATCGATGATTTTGCTCTGCCTGATCTAGTGGGTGCAGATACCGATGAAGGTGTCGCTGCTGGCAAGTGTGAAGTCATCTGCTTTACCGGAGATCACGGTGGATCTTTTAAGACTCTCTCACCTCAGCGCGTACGCACCCTTCTTGAGGCATGGCGCGATCGCACCGCAGAGCTCTCAACGCTTCCTTATGTCGAGCACATCGCTCCCTTTGAAAACCGCGGTGAAGAAATCGGCGTAACTCTCGCGCACCCCCACGGCCAGATTTACGCATATTCGTACCTGCCACCACGCGTTCACAAGATGCTCGCTGTCGCTCAAGCACATAAGGAGAAGACGGGTCACGTTCTCTTTGACGATGTCGTGGCTCGCGAACTTCGTGACGGCGTGCGCATTATTGCTCGCAATGAACATTGGGTTGCCTACACCCCTTATGCATCACGTTATCCATTTGAGATTCATGTTGTTCCATTGCAGCCAGTTGCAGATCTCACTGAGCTCTCTCCTGCTGCATGTGATTCATTCCCGCCGATTGCAATCGAAGTTATGCAACGTCTTGATGGTGTCTTTGGAATCGAAATGGCATACATCGCTGCCTGGCACCAGGCTCCTGTTCGCCAAGGCCGCGATCTATTGCGCCTCCATTGGCAGATTACATCTGTACGTCGCGCTCCAGGAAAGTTGAAGTACCTTGCCGGTTCTGAATCTGCCATGGGTGCCTTCATCATGGATATGAAGCCAGAGCAATCTGCGCAGCAGTTGAAAGATGTAAAGCTGTAAGCCATGGCAAGCCTTGAAAATACCTTTCTAGAAATCTTTGGCCATAAGGCAGAGGTTCTTGCTGAAGCACCAGGTCGCGTCAATCTCATCGGCGAACACATCGATTACAGCGAAGGTTTTGTACTCCCCTTTGCCATTGCAGATCGCACATTTGCTGCGATTGCGCGCAATAACGATGGCTTAGTACGTATTGCATCACAGCAACGAAAGAACCGTATCTTCACCATTGATATCAAAGAAGTTCAACCCGGCAGCGCTGGCGAATGGGAAAAGTATGTTCTCGGTGTCATCTGGACCATGGGAATTACCTCGGGCGTAGATATCTTGGTCGATGGCCACGTTCCATCTGGCGCAGGACTTTCATCCTCGGCTGCACTTGAATGCTCAGTAGCAGTAGGGCTCAATACTCTCTTTAATCTCGGCAAGTCACTTGAAGATATGGCGCGTGCAACTCAAAAGGCAGAGAACGATTACGTAGGCATGCCCTGCGGGATCATGGATCAATCGGTTTCCCTGATGGGTCGTGAAGGTTCAGCTCTCCTGCTTGATTGCCGCGATTTAACAACAGAATCTGTCCCGTTCGATGTTGCCTCAGCTGGACTTGAACTCCTGATCATTGATACACAGGCACATCACGCTCTGGTCGATGGCGGCTATGCCGAACGTCGCGCATCATGCGAATCAGTAGCTGCAAAGTTTGGCATTCCTTCAATGCGCCACTTAACGATGGAAGTGCTTGATGCTCGTAAAACTGAAATCTCAGAGACTGAATACATCCGCGCCCGCCATGCAGTTACGGAAATTCAACGTGTTAAAGATGCGGTGACGGCTCTTCGTGCCAATGACTTCACGACCCTTGGTCGCCTGATCAACGAATCTCACAACTCGCTTCGGGATGATTACACCGTCTCTTGCGCCGAGCTCGATGAGGCAGTGGATGCATCACGTGAGGCAGGCGCACTCGGTGCTCGCATGGTTGGTGGCGGCTTTGGTGGAAGCGCAATTGCGCTGATTAAGGCAGACCAGATTGAATCTACGAAAGATGCAATCCGATCTGCCTATGCAGCAAAGGGCTTTAAGGCTCCTCGCTTCTTTACATCGCTGCCAAGTGCAGGAGCTTCAGCTCGTTCAGTTCACTAATTAGTTGAACTTGGCGCAGATCCCAGGGTCACAGTAAAGGTCTTTTCGCCACCTGTTGGCAGAGTGACAGTAACGGTAACTGTGGCGCCAGGTGCCATGGAGCGAATCTTCACGATGGCACTTTCTGCATCGACTGTCTTTACGCCGTTAATTGAAGTGATGATTGAACCGGCAGGAATGCCTGCTTTCTCTGCACCTTCTCCTGCACTCAGACGTGAAATCTTTGCGCCGATGCCTGTGTAGCTAGAGTCAAAATAGACTCCGAGAACTGGTCGAGTTGATTTTCCAGTCGCGATAATTTCATCAATGATGCGCTTTGCCTCATTGATGGGAATCGAAAAGCCGAGACCGATATTTCCACTGGCGCTACCAGATGTCAGAGTTGCGATTGCAGAGTTAACTCCAATCTGGCGACCCTGTGCGTCGACAAGAGCGCCACCAGAATTACCTGGGTTAATCGCTGCATCTGTCTGTATTGCGTTGACATAAGACTCTGCCCCAGTTGTTCCAGTTGTGACGGGACGGTTGAGAGAAGAGACGATTCCACTGGTTACAGTATTGGCAAGGCCAAGGGGCGAACCGATTGCTAGTACTGGATCACCGACACTCACCTGAGATGAATCACCGAGTGTGATTGCAGGAAGATTGCCAACATTGATTTTGAGAACAGCGATATCGTAATTGGCATCTCGGCCAACAATGGCTGCCTTATATTGATCTCCACTTACAAGTTCAACGGTGATAGTTCCGCCAGTTGCAGCGTCTGCGACTACGTGGTTATTGGTGATGATGTAAGTAGACGTTGCTGAAGTCTTATAGATTGAGCCTGAGCCGTTACCGCCTCCTGATGTTGTCGTTACTTTGATCGAGACAACTGAAGGTGTAACAAGTGAGGCGATAGTCTTAGCATCAATTGCCGTTCCATTTGCACCACCAATGACTACTGCTGTGCGTGAAGGAGAACATGTGCCGTTGGTAGCAAGATAGAGAGCCTTCGTACGGTTATCGGCGCATGCTGTGACTGTGGGAGCTGTGGTTGCAGCAGTCGCCATAGTTCCGGCTACTGCTGCACCTGCTACAAATGCGATGATGGTTTTGAAGTTCTTCATGAGGCCCATAGTGCCCGAGGTGGCTGAGATTTTCCTGTTGAGCAGATGTGAGTATTTTTAAGCCTGACAGCAGAGCTCCCCGACTTGGATTCGAACCAAGAACCTGTCGATTAACAGTCGACTGCTCTGCCGTTGAGCTATCGGGGATCGTGCGGAGCGCACTCTATCGCACGCCTGGGAGAGCGACAAAATTAAAGGCTGCCGACCGCCAGTTCATGCAGGCTACGGCGGGCACTTTCCAGGGCCACCAATTGAGCAAATGCGGCGTTGTACTCATCCCCATTTTCAACAGGGTTAAGCCGCTGAAGGCGAGATTTGAGATCGGCTATCGCTCGGCTGATTCCAACTTCACGAAGTCGCGCGACAATGCTGGAGACATACCGTTCGGTGATTGCTCCCTCAGCACGAATCGGCTCAACAGATAATTCTGTAAAGAGCGCTTTCATCTGAGGGTCTTCAATTTCTTCACTTGTAAATGCTCTCGTAGCACCAAGTGAATTAATGGTTGCAGCAAGAGCCATATATGCAGGATGAGTAAATGAACCATCTTCAATTGTTGTCCAGCTTGAAACTAGCGCTGGCAATTGAACTCGAGCTTTGAGAACTTCACGCTCTAACATCAAAGTTGGTTCGAGTGGATCTGGGCGCCAAGAGTTCTCTGGTGTGCCCTCTTCGATTGCGTCATGTGTTGGTGCAACTCGCCTTACTCCTTGCGCAACCGCGCGAGAAACGATTTCAACGTCTACGCCGAGCCAGCCAGCCAGCAAACGTGTGTACTCGGGGCGAAGCGACTTGTCGCGTATCTGACTCACAAGTGGCGCAGTTGCATTGAGCGCATTGACACGGCCTTCAGCGGTATTGAGGTTGTGCTGGCTGAGCTCGGTCTTAATCGCAAATTCAAACAACGGAATTCGGCGAGCGATGAGATCGCGCAGCGCTAAATCGCCCTTGTGCTGACGTAAATCGCACGGATCTAGACCGTCAGGCTCGACTGCAACGAATGTCTGTGTCACAAACTTTTGATCTTCATTAAATGCGCGCATGGCAGCTTTCTGGCCTGCGGCATCACCATCGAATGTGAAGATTACTTCACCACGGAAAGCATCATCATCCATGAGTAAACGGCGAATAATGCGAATGTGGTCTGCGCCAAATGCGGTTCCGCAGGTAGCCACCGCAGTGGTGATGCCGGCGAGGTGGCACGCCATAACATCTGTATAGCCTTCAACAACTACTACCTGGCGCTTCTTAGCGATCTCTTTCTTCGCCATATCAAGGCCATACAAGACTTGGCTCTTCTTATAGATCGGAGTCTCCGATGTGTTGAGGTACTTAGGGCCTTGATCTTCTGCATCGCTGGCAAGTTTGCGAGCACCGAAGCCAACAACGTCGCCAGTAATATCTTTGATCGGCCAGACCAAGCGATTGCGGAACTTATCAATCGGGCCTCGTTCGCCCATCTTGGAAAGTCCTGCGAGCTCGAGTTCATCAATTGTAAAGTTGAGTGCACGCAGATGCTTTGTTAATACATCCCAACCTTGAGGTGCGTAGCCAACTCCGAATGCCTCACATGCTGCGCGATCGAACCCGCGCTTTGTGAGGAGCTCGCGGCCGATCGCTGCATCTGGAGATGTATTGAGTAGGTGTTGAAAGAACTTTGCAGCTTCAACATGTGCCGCCACTAAGCGAGAGCGATTTCCTACGGGAGCTTTCTGTCCACCTGAATATTCTTCATATCGAAGTGTGTAGCCCATGCGATCTGCTAGGCGTTCGATTGTCTCGGTAAAAGAGAGGTGGTCAATCTTCATTAAGAATGCGATGACATCTCCACCGGTTTGGCAACCAAAGCAATGGAAGTAACCCTTGCTGGGTGTTACGTGAAATGATGGTGACTTCTCATCATGGAATGGGCAGAGGCCCTTCTTCTGTCCGCCGCCCGCATTCTTGAGCTGGACGTAATCGCCGACTACCTCATCAATAGGTGCACGTTCGCGGATGTATTGAACATCTTCATCTCTAATGCGACCGCTCATGTTGCTACCTTAACCGCGACTTCCGGAAAGTCCACTTAAACGTGCATGGAGAGCGTAAGCGCCTGGGTCAGTCAGGCTTGCAATCTGGTCAATCACCACACGGAGTCGAGCTGCATCATCGGCGGCGTTCTTCCAATCATCTTCAAAGATGGGATCGAGTTCAAGTGGCGCCTTTGCGTACAACATCTCCACGAGTTCACGAACAACAACTTGCTGCTTCTCGTAACGTTCTTGTGATGCCGCCGCATTAATTAAATAGTGGCCAGCAACTGCCTTGAGGAAATCGACTTCAATGACTGCTTCGCGAGGAATAGCCAAGTTTGCACTGTAGCGAGAGAGATTTCCCGCGCCATGAATTGCACGAGTTTCGCGTTCTGCTGCTCCCACAAAACGACCAATTAACTGTGAAGTTGTGTCTTTCAAACGAGCGAGCGATGCGTGTGTGCGATCAAATCCTCGTGGCCAGCAAGAGAGCGAAGCAAGGCGATCAAGTGCTGCTGCGGCTTCATCTCTTGTTGCATCTGATTTGTAATCAGTTGCCATCACTGAATAGAGAACATCGAAATCACGCTCGAAATCGTTGACTGTCACTTGGCCAGCAAAGATGGCATCCTCAAGATCGTGAACTGAGTACGCGCAGTCATCGGACCAATCCATGATCTGTGCCTCTATGCACTTGCGACCTTCTGGTGCGCCGATGCGCATCCAATTAAAGATCTCAACATCATCGGCATAGACCCCGAACTTCCGTGGATTCACCTGATTGCTCCATGGGTATTTGGTTGCAGCATCTAAGGAAGCGCGAGTGAGATTAAGGCCGATGCTCTTGCCATGAGGATCAACTGTCTTTGCTTCGATACGAGTTAATAATCTAAAGCTCTGAGCATTACCTTCAAAGCCACCGCAATCGACTGCTACTTCTGCAAGTGCTTCTTCACCATTGTGACCAAACGGAGGGTGACCTAAATCGTGGGAAAGGCATGCAGTCTCTAGTAAATCTGGATCTGCCCCTAAAGATTCTCCGAGTTCTCGGCCAATTTGCGCGCATTCGAGAGAATGTGAAAGTCGTGTGCGCTGAAAGTCATTCTCCCAAGGGACTGCTACCTGGGTCTTCGCCGCCAATCGGCGCAGCGCAGCGCTATGGATAACGCGTGCGCGATCGCGCATAAATTCTGTTCGGCCGGCACGTTTTGCAGGTTCATCCAAGAAGCGATCTTGATCGCTCGTTGAATATCCTGGAACCTGGCTGCTCATAGCCGTACCTTATAAGCCCTGCATCGATATTGGACTATTGGGTAAATGGTCACTGATATTGATACCTCGTCGCCCGAGGGTGATGTACGCCAAATAAGCTCCAGCTTCGCGTGCCAAGTAGCGAAGACGTGAATTCTTTAATGAATTCGGACCTTCCTGGACCGGTGAGCATGATGCGATCGCCCCGAGGTCTTCTGCCATCGTAATGGCGCGGTTGCAGTGATATGGGTCAGTTGCGACGACAACGTTGGTGAGATTGCGCTTCTTCATCTCTGCAACATAGGCAACAGTTTGGGTTCGAGTATCACGACCGGATGGAATAGAGATGATTGCACTGCGCTTTACACCGTTATGGCGTAGCCAATAGGCGCCAGCTGCTGCCTCTGTTGTGCGATCGCCAGGTGCGCCAGATCCGACAGTGATTATCAACGGCGTGAGCCCTAATGAATAAAGTCGTTTCGCTTCTTGAAGCCGAGCAAGAAGAACATCACCTGGCGCCCCATTTAATTGTGCAGCACCTGGAACAACGACAACTTCGGCGCTGCGAATAATGGGGTGATGTGCAGCGTTCCACGTAACAAAGAGTGCGTAACAAGGAACAGCAATAACAATGGTGAGAAAAAGTGTAATAACACGACGAATGAGCTTAAACATCATCCGCCTGAGAACATATCTTCAGCTTCCAAATGAATCATTTCATCTGGATCTTTCAGCCAACCGTCCGGAAGCGTCGGTGCACGACCATGACTTGTTCGGCCGCGAGGTTTTTCCGCAACTTCAACGGGGTATGGCTGATCTTCGAGTTGATTGAGAAGCGAACGCAGCTCTGCTAGTGATGAGACCATTCCAAATTGGCGGCGGAGCTCGCTAGGAACACGGAATCCTTTGAGGTACCAGGCCATATGTTTGCGAAGATCACGACAGCCACGGATTTCAGATTCAAAGTAATCGACAATTAACTCACCGTGGCGGAACATCACTTCACGGACTTCAAAGAGAGTTGGCTGGACTGGTGATTGGTTGCCCTGTAGCGCTGCCACTAAATCGGCGAACAACCAAGGACGACCAAGGCATCCACGGCCCACAACCACACCTGCACAATTCGTCTGCTGCACCATCTCTACCGCATCCGCGCCAGTCCAAATATCCCCGTTACCAAGCACTGGCACCCCAGTTGGTTTCAAATGCTCAACAAGATTTGCAATCGCCGACCAATCGGCTTTGCCTTCATACATCTGCTCTGCTGTTCGTGCGTGCAGTGCAACCCATGCAACACCAGCATCTGCCGCTGACTTTGCAGCTTCTAAATATGTGTGATAGTCGGTATCGATGCCGATGCGCATCTTTACCGTTACAGGAATTCCAAATGGTCTGGCAGCTTCAACTGCACCTTGCACAATGGCGCTAAAGAGTTTGCGCTTATACGGAAGCGCTGCTCCCCCGCCTTTGCGAGTTACCTTTGGAACAGGGCAACCGAAGTTCATATCGATATGGTCGGCGAGATTTTCGCGACCAATCATCTTTACCGCTTCCGACATATGGTGTGGGTCGACCGAATACAACTGCACAGATCGAGGCCATTCGCCCGGACCTGGTTCAATCATGCGCAGCGTCTCAGGAACGCGTTCTAACAGCGCGCGTGCTGTCACCATCTCAGAAACAAATAAGCCAGCGCCTTGTTCGCGACAGAGCATGCGAAATGGTGCGTTGGTGATTCCTGCCATCGGAGCGAGGACAACAGGTGGATCTACCTGATGCACCCCGTCCCGAAGCGGAAGTGAGAGTGGTTTTAGCAACCTAGTAACTTCGGTGCAAGCCATGACTCAACCTGATCGATTGAGATGCGCTCTTGTTCCATTGTGTCGCGATCGCGAATTGTCACTGCGTTATCTTCAAGGGTTTCAAAGTCAACGGTGATGCAATATGGGGTACCGATTTCATCTTGGCGACGGTAGCGACGGCCAATTGCACCTGAATCATCGAAATCTATATTCCAGTTCTTACGTAATTGAGCCGCAAGATCGCGCGCTTTTGGTGAAAGGTCAGCGTTGCGAGAAAGTGGAAGAACTGCAGCCTTTACCGGCGCAATGCGGTGATCGAACTTCATCACTGCACGCTTCTCCATCTCGCCCTTTGAGTTTGGAGCTTCATCTTCTGTGTATGCATCCATCATAAATGTTAGTGCGCAGCGATCAACGCCCGCTGCCGGTTCGATGACAAATGGCGTCCAGCGCTCGTTCTTTTCCTGATCGAAGTAAGAGAGATCCTTACCAGAGGCCGCAGAGTGAGCCTTCAGGTCGAAGTCGGTGCGGTTTGCAATACCCTCGAGTTCGCCCCATTCAGTTCCATTGAATTCAAACTTATATTCAATGTCGGTTGTGCCCTTGGAATAGTGTGACAACTTCTCTTTAGGGTGCTCAAATAAACGAAGTCGCTCTGGATTGATTCCGAGATCCTTGTACCAAGCAAGGCGAGTCTCAATCCAATACTTGTGCCACTCTTCATCTGTTCCTGGAACAACGAAGAACTCCATCTCCATCTGCTCGAATTCACGAGTACGGAAAATAAAGTTTCCTGGAGTAATTTCATTACGGAATGACTTACCAATCTGGCCAATACCAAATGGTGGTTTCTTCCGTGATGTTGTCATTACCTGATCAAAGTTAATAAAGATTCCCTGAGCTGTTTCTGGGCGAAGATATGCAAGTCCTGATTCATCTTCAACTGGGCCAAGGAAAGTCTTGAGCAAGCCAGAGAACTGCTTTGGTGTTGTGAACTGTCCCTTGTTTCCGCAGGCAGGGCAGTTCATCTCTGAAAGCGATTCAAGCTTCTTCTTATGCTTTGCCTCGTACTGCTCTTCAAGATGGTCAGCGCGGTAACGCTTGTGACAAGCAGTGCACTCTGTCAGCGGATCGCTAAATGTTGCAACGTGTCCTGATGCTTCCCATACTTCACGAGCCAAAATCACTGACGAGTCGAGACCGACAACATCTTCGCGTCCCATAACCATGGATTTCCACCACTGGCGCTTCACGTTATTTTTTACCTCAACACCGAGTGGGCCGTAATCCCATGATGCACGCAAGCCGCCGTAAATTTCAGATGAAGGAAAGACAAAGCCGCGACGCTTTGAGAGAGAAACAATATTTTCTAGGCGATCTACGGCCATCTAATGACTCCATCCGTTGTGTGAACCGGAGAATCACTTGTGGCGCTCCGGCTGGCTGTCGGCGTTTGCTAGCGATTGAACTAACTAGCGAACGTGGATGAAGTTTACCTTAC
>NZ_JBJTMK010000066.1:0-5915 GCF_046070465.1 Candidatus Planktophila sp.
GAGGGGTAACTCGAGAAGCTAGCGGATTCTGAGTGAATTAGTCACAACGAAGAGGCTACTCAGGGCCATTGCAGCAGCTGCGTACATTGGTGTCATGAGGCCCATAGCGGCGATTGGCAGACCTATTGTGTTGTATGCAAATGCCCAACCGAGGTTTGTTCGGATTGTGCGAAGTGTGCGTCGTGAGAGATTGAGAGCATCAATCACGCCCATTAATTGTGGCCTCATCAATGTGATATCAGCTGTTGAAATAGCGGTATCCGTACCTGTTCCCATCGCAATGCTGAGATCAGCTTGAGCAAGAGCGGCGGCATCGTTAACTCCGTCTCCCACCATCATGACCTTGCGGCCTTGGCTTTGAAGCTCTTGTACCTTTGAAATTTTCTCCTCGGGTGTTGCATTGGCTATGACATATCGTGAGCTAATTCCCACCTGTGAGGCAATCAGTAGAGCTGAATCTTGATGATCTCCTGTGACCAGCCAGCTCTCAATGCCGCGTTCGCGAAGTGCAGCAATCGTTTGGTGAGCATCCGCTTTGATGACATCCCCAGTTGCAAAGAGGGCAATAGCAACACCATCGACCGCTAAGAGCGAAGTTGTACGCGAAGCAGACTTTGCAGTTGCGATTGCATCCACTAATTGTGAGTCAAGTGCGACCGCACTATGGGCAACAGATTCTGGTGAGCCAATGATGACGACCATGGATTTACCAAAGGCACTTACTCGAGCAGCAACACCAGAACCTGGAGTCTGAGTGAAATCAGAGACGGCTAACTTTTCAGCAGATTTTGAGGCACAGTAGTGCACAACAGCCTTTGCAACAGGGTGGTCGTTCTGACTCTCTAGCGCCATCGCAAGAGAGAGAACATTCTTTTCGGTCAGTATGCCCTCGAAAGAAGTGCCGAGGACCTTCTGAGCAGAAACGGGAATCACGACTTCGCGAACTTGCATCTGGCCGTCAGTCAGCGTTCCAGTCTTATCAAGCACAACTGCATCAATCTCTTTCGCAGCAGAGAGAACTCGCGGCTGACGAATGACGATTCCACGAAGTGCACCACGACCAGATGCCACTAAAAGAGCGACTGGAGTGGCTAGTCCAAGGGCGCAAGGACAGGCAATAACCAGCACAGTAATCGCTGTGGAGATAGAGAAGGTGAGGGTTTTGCCTTCCGCGTAATACCAGAAGAGATATGTGGCGATTGCCAGAGTGGTGACAGCCGGAACAAAGATGGCTGCAATCTTGTCAGCGCTCTGCTGAATTGGAGATTTACTTGCTTGAGCAGTCACGACCATTGAGGTAATCCGAGCCATCTCGGTGTCGCTTCCGATACGAGTTGCACGCACGATAATGCGGCCATTGTTATTGAGTGCAGAACCGATTACTCGATCACCAGGAGCTATATCTACCGGAAGTGATTCGCCTGTAATCAGTGAATTATCCACTGTTGTAATTCCAGAAAGCACTATTCCATCTGTTGCGATGCGCGAACCCGGCTTTACAACGAACTCATCGCCAACTTTCAGATGTGAAATTGGAATGACAACTTCGCTTCCACTGCGGAGAACGGTGACTTCCTTCTCTCCGAGAGCTAATAAAGTGGAGAGCGCGCTACTTGCACTGCGCTTTGCGCGGGACTCGAGATACCGACCAAGGATTACAAAGAGCAGTACACCCGCAGCGACTTCGGTATAGAGATCACCTTTGCCTGTGTAGGTTGCATAGATTGACCAGAGATATGCAGAAAGTGATCCGAGTGAGATCAGTGAATCCATCGTCGGATGGAAGAAGTTGCGAATTGCAGCTCGATGGATTGGAAAGGCAATAATCAGAATAAGCGGTGTAGTAAGAGCAAGGGCTAACCAGGAAGCAAAGTGATGTTCAGAATTTGGTGGAAGAGGCCACCCATTGGAGATAAAAATATTGAAGAGCCAGTCGCCAACGGAGTGATGCCATGACATCACCATTGATATAGCGATTGTCGGTACCGCAAAAATAATCGCAGCAAAGAGCGCACGTGCCGCGCCCTTGCGGTGGAGCGCGGGGTCATTGCGATCTTCTAGTAGCGATGCGCTGTAACCGGCGGCCTTGACTGCCTTAATAATCACATCTGCTTTGATTTCAGAGGGGGCTAAAACATGGACAGTCTCTGAGGCAAAATTTACTGAAGCACTGACACCCGGAATTGCATTGAGGCTACGCTCAACAGAGTTAACACACGCGCTACATGTCATTCCAGAGACTGCGTAGGTGGCTGGAACTAAGGTTGCTTTAGCGAGATCGATTTCAGGTTGAAGTTCTGCCTTGGGCAGCTTGTGGTGCATGAGATCAATCTGGATATCTTCCACGGCATCGCTCTTTTCTTGAGAAGAATCTCTTACACCTTGAGTGCGTCGATAATGTATTGATGGAGTGCAGCATTAGTGGAGACTCCGTTGCCACCATGAGGACCAGGTAATCCAGATGTATTGGAGAAGATTCCACCTGCTTCGGTCACAATGAGATCGAGCGCTGCCATATCCCAGAGCGCCAAAACTGGTTCGACCGCTGCTTCAAGGGCACCTTCTGCAACCAACATATGTGACCAGAAGTCACCATAGCCACGAGTGCGCCAGGCCTTTTCTAGAAGTGCGCGGAAAGGAGTAAGCATCTCTCCCCAACCTTCAAAATCAGAGTATGAGATAGAGGCATCTTCAATTCGAGAAACGCCAGATACATGAATTCTCTTTGTTGTTTCACGATTTATCGTGACAAATGCACCGCCACCGATATGAGCAGACCACCGACGAAATAGCGCTGGCGCACTTACAACACTGACAACAGTGCGCTGATTGCCATCGGGGGTTCTTTCAATCAGTGCAATCAGAGTTGCCCACGTTGGAACACCGCGCAGGAAGTTCTTTGTTCCATCAATGGGATCAATCACCCAATAGCGATTCTTCTCGATGCCTTCGTTTCCAAATTCTTCGCCCACGATTCCATCATCAGGACGATGCGCGTGCAACAGTGCACGGATAGCTTCTTCGGAAGATTTATCTGCATCGGTGACGGGGGTGTTATCGGGCTTGGTTGAAATGGCTAGATCGAGGGCTTGATATCGCTTGAGCGTAATGGCATCAGCTGCGTCAGCTAGACGGTGAGCAAGGGTGAGGTCTTCACCATGTGAAAAGTTCGACTTACTGCTCATGAGGTAAGTCTACGTAACTCTTTGCATCTAAGAGAGACCGTAAACTTTCAAGGCGCAACTTTCTCTCTTCACTGTGCTCAGGGTCCTGATTGACCCATTCGTTGAGCGCACACCCGTCTTCAGCATGTGAGCAATGAGACATGCAAGTCACTGCCACTTCCGCGAGATCGGGAAACGCCTCAACGATTTCACGAGGATCACGGTGAGCCAGACCAAATGCACGAATGCCAGGTGTATCGATAATCCAGCCGCCAGCTGGAAGTTCTAACGCTACTGCGCTCGATGAAGTGTGGCGACCGCGGCCGGTAACATCATTGACGTCACCTGTAAGGCGATCTGCATCCGGAACCAAATCATTAATCAGAGTGGATTTACCAACTCCCGAATGCCCAACGAGCACCGAAACTTTGCCGCTCAGAATATCTGCAATCTGATTAACTTGTACAGAACGCTCTGCAATCTTTGAAGAAGTTGTCATAATCTCAACGCCAAGTGCTGCGTACTTCTCCATAAATTCAGGAACCGGCGCAACATCTATCTTGGTCACGATAATAATTGGGTGAATCTTCTCGATAAATGCACTGACCAAGAAACGATCAATCAGACCACGACGCGGTTCAGGGTTTGCTGATGCGACCACAATTATAAGTTGATCGATATTTGCAACGATGGTGCGTTCGACTTTCGCGGCATCATCGACAGTTCGACTCAATGAATTTGTGCGTTCATTTACTTTTACAATGCGGGCTAAGGTGCCCTCATCGCCTGTTGTATCGCCAACAATCTCCACTGAGTCACCGACTGCAACTGACTTTGGACCTAGCTCGCGGGCTTTCATGGCAATAACAAGCTGGCCCTTTGCTGGACCATCCTGCAATACGCATCCGCTACGACCGCGATCGACAGAGATTACGAGTGCGGTGTGAGAATCATTATGGGCTGGACGATCTTTACTGCGACGACGTGTTGTGCGGGATGGGCGGATGCGAACATCAGATTCATCGTATTCACGCGGCGTCATCGAGTATCCACCATTTATGCGAGAAGGCTCTTCCAGAGTCCAGGGAAATCAGTCAACGTTTTGCGAGTAGTTGCGATGTTCTCGACCTCAATGCCAGCTACTACTAGGCCAATAACAGCGCCAGCAGTAGCTAATCGGTGATCTTCGTAGGTATGAAAGACACCTGAATGGAGAGGAGCGGGCGTGATGTGAAGAGCCGTTTCTTCCTCAATGACATTGCCTCCGAGTTCATTGATTTCGCGAGTCAGCGCCGCAAGGCGATCAGTCTCATGTAAACGTAAGTGGCCGATTCCGCGCAGATGAGAAGGAGAATCTGCAAGTGCAGCAAGCGCTGCAATTGATGGAGTGAGCTCGCCAACATCGTGAAGGTCAATATCGATTCCATGAATACTATCGCCACCAATGACTCTAAGACCCCCATCTATAAATTCAACAGTGGAACCCATCGATGTAAAAATATCGCGGAGCTGATCACCAGGTTGAGTTGTATTACGTGGCCAATCAGAGATTGTGATGGATCCACCGCAGACCATGGCAAGTGAGATAAATGGAGCAGCGTTAGATAAATCAGGTTCGATAACGAGATCAACTCCATGAAGTGCACCTGGTTCGACGCGCCAAGTTTGAGCGGCTGCATCGACTGTAACCGTTGCACCGAAATCTCGGAGCATCTGCACTGTCATTTCAATATGTGGCATCGAAGGAAGAGTTCCACCTAAATGTTTAACGGTGATTCCATTTGTCATACTTGGCGCAACTAAGAGAAGTGCCGATAAGAATTGGCTGGAAGCACTGGCATCGATTGTGAGATTGCCTCCAGGGATACTTCCCTGTGACTTCATCACCATCGGCAATGAGTACCGACCATCGTGTTCGATTGTGATGCCGAGATCTTCTAAGGCTTTAATGACGGGGCCAAGTGGTCGCTCGTAGCTGCGGGGATCGCCATCGAACTCAATGTCGCCAGTTGCAAGCGCTGCAAGCGGTGGCAAAAAGCGCATGACAGTTCCGGCATTACCTACATCGACTTTGGCTGGACCTTTAAGGGGCGCTGGAGTGATTACCCAGTAATCACCTTGTACATCGCTGCCACTATCAATGCCGACACCCATGGCAACGAGACCCGCGGACATGAGCTCCGAATCTCGAGATACAAGAGGCCGACGAATAATCGATGGAGTAGTTGCCTGTGCAGCCAGAATCAGTGCGCGATTGGTGACTGATTTTGATCCGGGAATTGTGACGATTGCATCGACTGGGCGCTTCCCGCGAAAAGGCGCGGGCCAAAGCGGGTGCGATGAATTCATGGCTGAATCGTACCGGGTTACTATTTCGTTATGTGCGGCAGATATGCGATGGCTCAGCGTCAAGAGGAGATTGTCGCCTTCTTTAATCTGACCGAGAATGACTCCAATCCGACCCTTCCGCTCAATTGGAATATTGCTCCCACCAATGAAATTTACATAGTGAAAGATCGTGACCGCGAGAGCAATCAAAGAATCCTCGACAGCGCATCATGGGGATTGATTGCACCATGGCAGAAGAGCTTTGCTGATGCGCGAGCCAGTCAGTCACATGCCATCAATGCGCGAAGTGAATCCATTCATGAGAAGCCAACTTTTCGCGATGCATTTCGCACATCACGATGTCTCATACCCGCGACTGGATATTACGAATGGGCGACGTCGCTCGGAAAATATTCTCCGAAG
>NZ_JBJTMK010000067.1:0-5533 GCF_046070465.1 Candidatus Planktophila sp.
CCGATAATTGCGGTGATCGTATTGCGAGCGATGTGTGCTGAGAAGTTTTCGAGCACCTTATGTGCACCATAAGAAATAGATATCTGTTTGATATCAATCATCGCCACACCTCAGAGTTCTTACGTAACATCACAATCAACATTGGCGCTCCAATGAGAGATGTAATGAGCCCGATAGGAAGTTCATACGGGGGCACGATTGTTCGAGCAGCAGTGTCTGCAATCAGCAACAAGCCAGCACCAATTACTGCAGAACCAATAATGAGTGGGCGATTGGTAGGACCTATCAAATAACGAGTGATGTGCGGTGCTGCAAGTGCGAGAAAAGCTATCGACCCCACTGCGCTCACGGCGGTTCCGATTAATATAGAAATAACAATGAATGCACCGAGGCGAATAATTCGTGGATTCAAGCCAAGGTGCCGTACTTCCCTATCGCCTAAAACCAAGAGATCCATCCGCTGAGATATCGACCAACCGATAACGGAGACTATGAGAACGATTGGCGCTAAGACATCTACCGTCTGTGAGTTTGCCAGCGATAGCGAACCTAGTGACCAAAATGAAATGGAACGCGCTTCTGGTCTGTTGCCCATTGTGATGAGTAGCCCTGAAATTGAACTGATCAGAGCTGACGCTGCAATACCAACGATTACCAATTGCATGGCACTCTTTGCAAGTGAGAATGTGATCAGCGAGGCAATTAGTGCTCCAGCAACAGCAAAAATAGTTACTTGAAAGGTTCCTATTGTTGCGATTCCACTGATTACTGCGATGACTGCTCCTAATGAAGCTCCAGCAGAAGTTCCGATAATGGATGGATCCGACAGCGGATTGTTGGTTGCAGATTGCGAAAGAGCACCGGCAACTCCGAGTGCCATGCCCACTAAGAGAGCTGAGATTATTCGTGGGAATCGAATTGCCCAAATAATCTGATGTTGATTTCCTTCAAGAGATGGATGTAGGACATAGCGCCACGGAGACTCAAGCGACGCGCTTCCAACCGTCAGTGAGAAAAGGGTAAAAAGTGCAATAAAAGCGATGATGGCCAGCAAAAGTATGCGCCGAGATTTCACACCCATCATTTCTTCACCTCGCCCACTGCTTTATTGAGCAGAGTGAGAAGACTAGGTGTTCTGGGTCCAAATGAGAGAAGTAGTGAGTCATCTACTGCAATTACCGCTCGATTTTTCGCTGCATCCGTCTGAGCAACACCCGGAAGAGCCAATAGGCCGTTGACTCCCCAACGGATTCCAACCCTTTGCTCATCACTAGGAGAATCTGAGGATTTACTGAAGCAAAGCTCTCGCTCGTGAGTGCAGTAAACGGTGTGGCGCTCATCTGAGATCCCACATCAACAGCTCCGATACTCGAAATAATCGAATCAGCGCCAGATCCTTTACCCCCTAAGAGATAAATTGAATTTCCTCCGCGTAAGTAGAGAAAGGCAACTCTGGCAGCGCTCTTCCGCTCTGTTGCCAGAGGTGCAATTGCCTTTTCAATTTTTGACTGTAGCGCTGCGCCTGTTTGCGGCGTTCCGATAGCAGCGGCGACGCTGGCGATTTTCTGTGAGATTCCCGCGACATCCCACACTTCGTTGATGGTAACGAGATTAATTTTCGCTGCTCGCAGAGCCTCGATCGCCTGAGTAGGACCTACCGCTCCATCGATAATTACCAAGTCGGGATTGAGTGCGATGATCTTCTCTGCAATCACTTGATGTCCTGAGGTGACAATCGGCACCGACTCCAGAGCTGGTTCGGTACTAGCAATATCTCGCCCCACTAAAATCTTCTTAAAACCGAGTGCGTCGATGATCTCTGCGCTGCCATTTGCCAAGGCGACTACTCGGGACTTGTGGGCGGTTTCATTGAGGGCAACTCGGGCAGTGGTGACATCTTTGACGGAAATGGTCAGCGCATCGACTGCGCTCTGGCCGCACCCTGAGATGAGGAGAAGTCCCAGCGCTCCGGCGACTATTACCCCTCTCTTCATGGGTCTATTTTCGCAGATAGCGAGCGGGGCGAGAGCCGACAGAATGGTGCTCGCTGTCGGATAAAAATAATGTGAGTGCTCTCTATCCTCAGCCTCATGCGTTCCGCGATCATTGCCCTGGTTACAGGGATATTGCTTGCTCCGGCACCTGCCCAAGCTGCACCCACTGCATCACTTGCCAATGGCTCCACCATTTCAATTCCACAAAAAACATTTACCCGAACCACCGTTGTGACCGTAACCGGTAAAGGTTTTGATGAGACGGTGGGCATCTACCTCGCATATTGTCTTGTTCCCAAGAAGGGCGAAGCCCCAACTCCATGCGGGGGCGGTATCAATAAGAGCGGAACCGGCGAATCTTCCTATTGGATTTCATCTAATCCACCACCGTATGGAATCGGTCTCGCGATTCCATTTACCGCAGGCGGGCGATTTACCGAAAAGCTCAAGGTAACTCGCATGTTAGGCAAATACGATTGCAAAAAAGTCAGATGTGCAATCACCGTTCGATCCGATCACCTTCATGAAGGCGATCGCACCCATGACATCTTTATCCCGATTACATTCAAATAAAATAAGAAGAGAGTCGAGTAAATAATGAAGAAGATAATCTCCATAGTTGTACCGATGGCCATTGCTATCAGTGCCTTCGCCACAGTAACTCCTGCATCTGCTGCAACTTTCACCTGGTCGAGTCAGCCACTGACAAACCTCAAAGCAGAGGGTGCAGTAATTCATGGTGGATTCACTGCCTTCCCAACTAAGGGCGGGCTCTATATTTCACAATGCGCCGCTCCAGAAACAGCTGGCGCCCGTCCGAGCAACTGCGCAAATCTCCTCTGGGTCAGCGCCAATGGCGAGCAGGGATCGGTCTCCAACAAGAGTGATATCTCATTTACCCTCAAGGCAAAGTTCACCGGAAAGACTGGTCCAGTTGATTGCGCAGTAACTGGTTGTGGAATCTTCTTCCAGCTTGCCCATCCTCTGACTGCAGATACCTCGGAAGATACTTATCTGCCGATCACATTTGCTGCAGCTACTTCTTCAGCACCAGCGCTGACAGCTGATTCAATTTCACTTACTCTCAATGGTGCCCCGCTCACTAAGAATGTTCCTGTAAAGGTGGGATACCGTGCAAAGGCCCTTGTGCAAGCGACATCAGCTTCAGGATTGCCAGTGACACTTGCCTCATCAACGACTGACTGCACGCTAGTAAATGGCGTTCTCACCGCTCTCAAGGGAAGTGGCTACTGTGCAATTGATGCCGCCACAGCTGGCGATGCGAAATATGAAATCGCAAAGGCAAATTACCCACTGATGCTCATTCCAGGTACCCAGAGCATTGGAATCACTAAGTTCTCCATCAAACGAGGTGCCACCAAGGCACTACCTGCCACCACAAACTTTGGTGCAGACATCACTTACTCCTCAAATACCAAGGGCTGTCGGGTTGAGCTCAATGTCATCAGCGCAGTAAGTGGAAAGAGCTGTGTCCTCAAGGCAACTGCACCAGCAAAGGCAGGTATGTGGGATGCCCTTAAAGTCACTATCCCAGTAACAATGAAATAAAACTATTCACCCATTGATTGAGCAAGTCGTTTGAGAGATTCTCGAACGACTTGCTTGTCATTGGTGCGCCAGAGCGGTGGCATTGAATTGAGTAGAACACTTCCGTATCGCTTCGTCACAATACGTGAATCCATGATGGCAACAACTCCGCGATCATCTATGCTGCGGATTAATCGACCTGCACCTTGAGCCAAAAGCAGTGCGGCACGGGGTACGGAGACGGACATAAATCCACTTCCACCGGCGTTATCTGCCAGCGCCGAACGCGCAGCCAGAACCGGTTCATCGGGACGCGGAAATGGCAGTCGATCAATGACAACCAAGATGCAGGAATTTCCAGGGACATCTACGCCTTGCCACAGTGACATTGTTCCAAGAAGAACCGAAGTCTCATCCTTAGCAAAACGTTCTACAAGCGGCGCAACCGCATCGCCACGTTTTTGAGTGATGATAGAAATTGGACGTTCTTTCAAAACATCGCGCAGATGTGCATCAGCTACTTCAACTCCACGCCATGAGCTAAAGAGCGCCAAGGTACGACCTCCAGCAGCATCAATGAGCTCGCCGAGTTCTTCTAGTACCTGTGGCGAAGTTCCATCTCGAGTGGGTTCAGGTAAATGCTTAGGTAAATACAACATTCCTTGATTGGCAAAATCAAATGGCGATCCCACATCCAAGAATTGGACATTGCCTGGATCAATCTCATCATCATCGACTTCTTCATCAGCCTCATTGCCCACAACAAATCCGATGCTCTTTGCCATCGCGTCAAAGCCGTTGCCAACTGTCAGAGTCGCAGAGGTAGCAATTACAGGACTTTGTGTCAGCAAATTACTGCGCAGCACATGAGAGACAGAGAGCGGCGCTAAGTGCAGCGTTGAAAATGTTGGTTCGTACCAGAGCACGTGGGTATCGCCCATCTTCAATAACTTACCTGCTGTTGTTGCAATCTCTTGAACTGCGCCCTTCACGCGTGCCCGCTCTGCCAGCGCATCGGGATCTAGAATCTCTTCATCTGATGCCAGGGATTGCACAATGGCAGTAGCTGTCTCCTTGATTTTGCGTACAGGATGTTCGAGTGACTGAGGTATTTCTTCCAACCGACCTTGGCGAGCGAAGTCGCCCTTGACGTCTTCTCCGTAATCTGCCATTGCATCATGAAAAGAATCAGCCGCGTTGGTAAAGGCATCAGATAACTTGCCAGACATGTATTTGCGGGCCATGGCAGCAGCGCGTTGTACGCGTGCCGATGTCAGCTCTTCCGTGACAGCCTGAGTCGTACGGTCCATAAACTCATGGGCTTCATCGAGAATGACTGCATCGCGCTCGGGCAGAATCGGATGATTGTCGACGATTTCAATTGCGAGCAAGGTGTGGTTGGTGACTACAACATCAGCATCTTGCGCCTTTGCTTTTGCCTTCGCCGCAAAACATTGCAATCCATAGGCACACGAGTCAGCTCCCACACATTCACGACCCGATAGCGAATTAGCGGCCCAGACTCGACGATCGACTTCGGGAGCATCATCGCGATCACCCGATACATCTCTGCCGCGGGCCCAGGCATGGAGGCGCTTGGCATCTTTCTCTAGAAACGAGGCCTCCATCAACATCTCTGAATCAGGATCCGGTTCTTCAGAGTTCATCTTCGCAAGGCAGATGTAATTGCCAACGCCCTTATAAATCGCATAGGTAATGGGGCGTCCCAATTGTTTCTCTAGCGCGGGAACCACTGCAGGAAGATCGCGTTCGACCAATTGACGTTGCAGCGCAAGCGTTGCTGTCGCGACCAAAACTTTGCGGCCGTGCACCAAGGCAGGAACAAGATATGCCAACGATTTACCGGTGCCAGTTCCCGCTTGGACCATTAAGTGATGGCGGTCGGTCAGTGCATTAGCCACCGCCTCTGCCATCTCGATCTGGCCCTCACGGGGCTTTCCGCCGATTGCAGCTACGGCAGCGTCCAGCGC
>NZ_JBJTMK010000068.1:0-4120 GCF_046070465.1 Candidatus Planktophila sp.
CCCACAAGATGAAGTACGTGTCGAGAACTTACAAGAACTGGTATCTGCATCCATCGAATATGAAGAACGTGACTTTGAAGAGCTCGGTGAAGATGAAGTCATCTCACTCGGTGGTTTTCTTGAGAAAGTTTCTCTCGTTGCTGATGCGGATGAAATTCCTGATGGCGAAGACCACGGGGGAGTTGTTACTTTGATGACACTTCACACTGCAAAGGGACTTGAATTTCCAACAGTCTTTCTCACGGGTATGGAAGACGGCATATTCCCCCATGCTCGAACTTTCGATGACCCCAAAGAGATAGAAGAAGAACGTCGTCTTGCCTATGTTGGTCTTACGCGAGCAGAGAAGCGTTTATACATTTCACGTGCTGAGTACCGTTTAACTTTTGGAACACCGAAGTACAACCCTGCATCACGATTTCTCGATGAGATTCCTTCAACTTTGATTGAGTGGAAGAACGAAGGTAAACCTTCTTACACATCTTCAAGCGCCGTTCGAAAATCACGAGTTGCGACAGCTCCACCACCGCGCGCCACGGGCAAGGTTTCATCTGCCATGGTGCTTGAAATCGGCCAGCGTGTGTCACATGACACATTCGGCCTCGGCACCGTTGTGGCCGTTGCAGGAGTCGGCGATAAATCGGAGGCGACTATTAACTTCGGCGCATATGGCGATAAACGCCTCTTGCTGCGCTACGCGCCAGTGACTCCGCTGTAAAAGACGGCACTCACGCGGGTTTAGGATTGCCCCAGTATCTTTTACCCGAAGCGTTTAGGAGCCATGAGTGGATCTCTACGAATATCAAGCCCGCGATCTCTTTGAAAAGCACACCGTCCCAGTTCTTAAGGGTGCAGTGGCAACAACACCAGAAGCAGCTCGTGATGCAGCAGCTGATATGGGTGGAAAGGTCGTCGTTAAGGCGCAGGTCAAAGTTGGTGGACGCGGTAAGGCAGGTGGAGTAAAGCTTGCAGTCGATGCCGCAGATACCTTTGAAAAAGCATCAGCAATTCTCGGAATGGATATCAAGGGCCACACTGTTCACAAAGTGATGATCGCCCAAGCGGCTCCGATTGTTGATGAGTACTACATGTCTATTCTTCTCGATCGCTCCAACCGCACATTCCTTGTCATGGCATCTGTTGCGGGTGGAATGGATATCGAAGAAGTTGCACATACAACTCCTGAAAAGCTTGCGAAGGTTCCAGTAAGTGCAGTCGATGGCATCGATAAGGCGCTCGCAACAAAGATTATTACTCAGGCACAGTTCCCGGCAGATGTTGCTGATCAAGTTGCTGATGTTCTTGTGAAGTTGTGGGAGACATTCCAATCAGAGGATGCAACTCTCGTTGAAGTTAATCCATTGGTAAAGACTGAAGACGGTCGCATCATTGCACTCGATGGCAAGGTCTCACTCGACGAGAATGCAGATTTCCGTCAGCCAGATCACACAGCATTGGTTGATACAGCAACTGCTAATGCACTGGAAGAAGCAGCGAAGGCTAAGGGTCTTAACTACGTCAAGCTCGATAACGGTCAGGTGGGAATCATCGGAAACGGTGCAGGACTTGTAATGTCGACGCTCGATGTCGTTGCCTACGCTGGTGAGAAGTTCGGTGGAATGCGCCCAGCAAACTTCCTCGATATCGGAGGCGGAGCCTCAGCACAGGTAATGGCAGATGGACTCTCCATCATTCTCGGTGACCCAGATGTGAAGAGCGTCTTCGTGAACGTCTTCGGCGGAATCACTGCATGCGATGCTGTTGCAAACGGAATCGTTCAGGCGCTAGAGCTTTTGGGCGATAAGGCAACTAAGCCAATCGTTGTTCGCCTTGATGGCAACAATGTCCTTGAAGGACGTGCAATTTTGAACGCTGCAAACCACCCACTGGTTGAGCAGGCAGAGACTATGGATGGAGCAGCATCACGCGCTGCAGAATTGGCGGCAAAGTAATGTCAATCTTTATTAACTCTTCCAGCAAGATCATCGTTCAGGGCATGACAGGTTCGGAAGGAACAAAGCACACTCGTCGCATGTTGGCATCTGGTTCAAAAGTTGTCGGTGGAGTTACACCAGGCAAGGGCGGACAAGTCGTCGATATCGACGGCACATCGCTGCCAGTCTTCAACACAGTAGCCGAGGCAATGGCTGCAACAGGTGCAAATGTCTCTGTGGTCTTCGTTCCGCCTAAGTTTGCAAAGGCGGCAGTTATCGATGCAATCGATGCCAAGATGCCTTTGGTTGTTGTTATCACTGAAGGAATTCCAGTTCATGACTCTGCATACTTCTATGCATATTCATTGAAGTCTGGAACAACACAGATCATCGGACCTAACTGCCCAGGACTCATCAGCCCAGAGCAGTCAAACGTCGGAATCATTCCTGCTGACATCACAAAGAAGGGTCCGATTGGACTCGTTTCAAAGTCAGGAACACTTACTTATCAGATGATGTACGAACTCCGCGATATCGGATTCTCAACAGCTGTTGGAATCGGTGGGGACCCAGTTATCGGAACAACTCATATTGATTGCCTTCGCGCATTCCAAGATGATCCTGAGACAGAAGCAATCGTGATGATTGGTGAAATCGGCGGAGATGCCGAAGAGCGTGCGGCTGCATTTATCGCAGAGTATGTGAAGAAGCCGGTTGTCGGTTACGTCGCAGGCTTTACTGCACCTGAAGGAAAGACAATGGGCCACGCTGGCGCGATTGTCTCTGGCTCTTCAGGTACAGCTCAGGCTAAGAAGGATGCTCTTGAAGCAGCTGGCGTAAAGGTTGGACAAACCCCTAGCGAGACAGCGCGCTTGATGCGCGAGATTCTCGGACGTTAATTCAACGATGCAACGCGTCCTCTCGGTCTCGTTGTCACACGCAATACGTGGAGCAGCACTTGTGCTGCTCCCGTTTGCATTTATAGCGCTAGTTGCATGGGCGACTGCGGGAAGCGCAACAGGAACAACCACCGATCCCATTCGCGGAGCGGCTTGGATCTGGCTTGGCGCACACCACATCCCATTTTCATTAGCCCTGCCGCCTACCGGAATTCCAGGCTATTTCTCCTATCTTCCCTGGGGAGCAATCGCACTGCCTTTCTTGGCGATACGTTCAACCTTTAATCGCGCACTTGATCGTTTGCAAGGAGATTTTCACGATATCAATGGCGTGCGCACTATTTACGCAATCTTCTACACAATCATCGTGACCGCTCTTGCATACCTGACAACATCACCAACAGTGAAGCCACAGTGGTACCTAGCTCCGTTATTTGCATTCTTTATCTCTCTTATTGCAACTCTTACCTGTGGTCCGCGATTGCCAATCTCAACCCCAGTCATCATTGCGACTCGTATCATGGCTGTAGTTGTGGGCAGTGCGCTGCTGGTTGTAGGCATTTTGATTTTCTTAAACTTCGATCAAGTGAAGACTCTTTCCGTTGCACTTCAGCCAGGAATTTTCGGGGGAGCGCTCCTCTTGCTCCTTAATCTTCTCTATCTTCCTAATGCGGCAATTGCGCTTGCTTCATACGTTGCAGGCTCGGGCTTTGCAGTTGGTGCGGGGACTTTGATTTCACCATGGTGGCTTCACTCTGATCAGTTGCCGGTATTTCCCCTCCTGGGGATTCTTCCCACACACCGCCACCCGCTATTGATTGCATCCGCCCTCTTCTTTGTAGCAATCGGTGCATTGCTTGCTTATTGGACACTCGAATCCGGAATTCAACTCTTACTTCAAACTGCAATATTCCTAACAGTTTTCATTGTTCTTACTGCCTACCTCTCCAGCGGCTCTTTGATGACGGATGAAATGGGCGCTTTTGGTGTCTCTATTTGGAAGTTTGGATTGACTGCAATTCTTGAAATCGCAATTGGTGCGGCCTTTACAACCTTTATCGCCGCAAGAAATCAGCGATGAAGCGCATCGTCATTCTTGCCTCTGGTTCTGGCTCACTTGCACAATCAATCTTCGATGCAGATTTCAGCAGTGAAGGTGCAGAAGTTGTAGCCCTTATCTGCGACAAGCCTGGTGCACATGTATTGCAACGTGCCGAGATGCGACATATTGAAAGTTATTTGATTCCAATGCTTGCCGATCGTTCACTTTGGAATACAGAACTGGAA